>CALFYU010000218.1 GCA_937952455.1 uncultured Planctomycetaceae bacterium | reverse complement strand
GGCGTGCAGATGCAAATCCCAGGAATGATTCAGTCCACGTCAACAGCGGTTGTCGTGTCCGAAGACCGGCAACGCATCGCCGCCTACAGCGCCCCGCTTGGCCAATGGCACGTTCAAGGACTGGACGACGATAAGGAAAATCAGGCCGCCATTACGCCGACTGTCAGCCAGGATATGGTGAGTGTGGTCGTCCACGGTCGAGTCTATGCTTACAGTGCCAAGGCCGGCAAATGGGGTGAACTCAAAATCCCCGTCGGCGACGGCAAGAAGCTGGCCCACGGTGTCGAATATCTCACCGTGGCTCACGGCGACTTCCTTTCTACGTTCAGTGCCCAGACCGGCACGTGGTCGACGATAGACACAAAACTCGCCAAGACAGTAAACTGGAACGACGGCAAGTCACCAAAGTAATTCCACTTGCCATGTTCCGCTCCTATGGCATCGGCGCTTATGCTCACGACGACGGTTTTCCTCACCCTATTCGCTGGCACGTTCCTCGCCAAGTTGGCGCTTGAGGCGGCGATTTTATGGGTCGCCGCGCGCGTGGCTCAAATCGAAGGGGCCACGGCCAAGCGGGTGGTTTCGGCCATCGTGTTGATTGCCGTCGCCAACGTCGCAGTCTTGGCGCTCGCATGGCTGACCGATGCGGTCGTGCCTGGTCTGGCAACGCTACTTGCGATCCGTGTGCTGTTGGTTTCGTTCGCTGCTCCGATCATCATCGTCGCCTATGTATTGCGTACAAAATGGTGGAAATCGCTGCTTATTTGGATTCCCACGATAGCGGCGTCATTCATTGTGCAGTCACTCCTGGCCGATGGAATCCGCAGTCACGTCGTCGAGGCGTTTACACTCTCTTCAAATTCGATGGCGCCGACGTTGCTGGGGCCGCATTGGAAAGGTGTCTGCCAAGAGTGCGGCGGCCCGGCGGTCGGCTCCGTTGAGCCCCTGTTCGATGGCGAACCGCCTCCGCCGCAATTGATGATCTGCGTGGACAATTTCCATGAAACGGTGGTGGACAAATTCGATACCGAAGTTCACCCGCAGGACCGCATTATTGTCAGCAAGTATCTTTCACCGCAGCGTTGGGACATGATCGTCTTTCGCTACCCGGAGGACCCCTCGACGAATTATGTGATGCGGTTGGTCGGATTGCCCGGTGAGGAAGTGGTGATTCGCGACGGGGCCGTGTGGATCAACGGAAAGAAGCAGCCGCTGCCGGATCATTTGCGGGGTTTGACCTACGTGACAGAGATCGAGCCGTTCGTCGATCAAATGGCGGGAACCGAAGCATTCCCGGCCCCACTCGGCGATGACGAATATTTTGTGCTCGGTGATTTTTCATCCCGAAGCAAAGATTCCCGGTTGTGGTACGAGGGGGCTGCAGGGCATCCCGCCTATGCCGTACCCGCCGACCACCTCGTCGGCGTCGTGACACAAATCTATTGGCCGCCGAGTCGCTGGCGAGTGTTTCGGTAGGGCGCTCTCGCCGCTTCGCGATCGAGTTACGTTTTGGCAGAGGCGCTGACGCGGACCGACGACTCCACGGCGGCGAGGACCTCTTGGATGTCCTTAAGCGTGGCCGGCTTTTCGATGATATGGTCGGGCTGCTCCTCGCCGGTGAACCACTCCAAGACCTCTTCGCGCGGCCAACCCGAGATGACGACGACCGGCAGGTGCGGACGTGCGCGTTTGACGGCGGCGACCACGCTGGCTCCGTCGACACCGGTCATTCCCAAATCGGTAAACACCAGGTCGTAGTCGTGCGCTCGGACGAGTTCAAGTCCGGCGGCGCCGTCGGCCACCAAATCAAGCGGGATGCCGAGCACGCTAAACATCGTGGCAAAGGCGTCGCGAACGGCGGCATCGTCTTCGATATACAGGCATCGTAGTTTGGAATCGAAGGCGGACGGTGACGCCTGCACGGGGGCGGAGTCGGCAGCGTCATGATTGACCGTGGGCAGCGAGACGCGCACGACGGATCCGTGCGGCGCCCGGGCACGGACCTCGATGTTCCCGCCGTGCTGCCGTACGATTCCATGGCACACACTCAACCCCAGGCCCGATTTTTCGTTTTTCGTGCTAAAGAACGGCTCAAAGCACCGTGCGGTCTGCTCGTCGGTCATTCCGATCCCAGTGTCGCTCACCTCGACAACGGCAGAATCGCCCTCGGGGAACAATTTGAGTGTGATGACACCTCCGTCGGGGGTGGCGTCGACGGCATTGAACACGAGATTCGTGAATACGGTCCGCAATTCGGCACCGCTGCCGTGTACCGGCGGGACCGGGTTCAAGTCCAATCGTATCTCAATCGAGCGGCCTTGAAGCTGAGCTTCGTCGTGCCATTTCGGTCGAGTTAGTAGGGGAATTTGCGAGACGAGTTGCTTGAGGTCGACCGGCTCGATGTCTGCGGGGGCATTTTGCCCGCGATAGAATTGGCCCAAACGCTTGATCACGGCCGCGGCGTGGGTGTTCGCTTGCAAGGCGCACTCGCAGCAGCGTCGCTGTTCGGCGGAAAGCTCCTGATCTGCCAATACGGCCTCGAGATAGGTAACGGCCGGGGTAAGCGTATTGTTGAGGTCGTGGGCGATCCCGCTGGCCATTTGACCCAATGCGCTCAGGCGTTCGCGACGGATGTTTTGCTGTTGTGCATCGTTCAACTCGATGACGGTTGCTTCCAGCGTCTTTCGATATTGTTCCAACGACTTGACCATCAGCACGACCAGGTAAAAACCGCTGAAGAACCAGCCGGTGGTCACAACGCGTTCGATAACTCGCCGTGTTTGGCTGGCGCGGCCGATGACCGCGACGTGATCCCAAGCGGCGACGTCCTCAGTGACGCTCAGTATCATCTCCGTGAAAATGCTGAACACGAAAATCAGAAATGAAATCCGAATTGCCAGTGAGACGTGGACGCGCAGTGAGTGCCACGCCAACCACACAAAGCACATCAAGCTGGGGACTAATCGCAACAAGCTGACGACCACGGGCTGGAGGACGTCGAATTGCTCCGCGGTCTTCAGAACGAAAACCCACACTGCCAACCCCGCGAAGACGCGGAGTGCCAGCCAGGCGAACTTGGAATCCTGTGTTGTTGTTTTCATAGAGCGAATTTATCGTTGTTATATCATCGTAGTCTCCGCTGACTTGGATGTCGGCCGGCGGAAGGCTCCTATTGATCACCTTTTTCCATGCTACTGAATCATTCGCGCGCTGCCACGAGATATCGTCACAGGGATTGATTTTTATTGTAAATCTATCTCAGATGCTTATGCCAGCTATGAATGCAATGTAGGGGACGGGCGTTTCTATTTGTGCAACAACTGCAATATCTCTACTTCGCATTTCGGCCTCTGAATTGAATATCGCAGACTATGAGCCCTCGCACGCGCGATACAAGCTTAGGCACCGGTGTCTATTTCAAGCCCAAGGACTATGTCGGGTTCGGCAAACGCTTGGTGATCTTGGTTGTGGATTTATTTGTGGTGGCCGTCTCGGGCGTTTCGTCGTTATTCATTGGCGGTTTTGCCTCCGTATTTTTCGGCGATGTTGTGCCCTTGTTCGTTCTCGCGTGTTTGGTTTGGATTTGGCTCTATATGACAGCCATCAAGGCGTCGCCTCTTCGGACGCTCGGATATCGGGCGGTGGGAGCCAAGATTGTTACACTGCGAGCACAACGTCCCTCGATATTCCGCATGACATTTCGGTTTGGACTGTGGCGACTGGAGCCGTTTAATCTGGTGTACGACTTATTTTGGACGACAGTTGACGATGAACGCCAGACGTTACGTGACCGATTTGCGGGGACTTACGTCGTCGATGTGAACGCGGAACCGCTTGGAGAAGGTGAGATTCACATCGCACGCAGTACCGTGCTCGGTTACAACTTCGCCTATGAATACGTTTCGCACATCGCCCCCGCACCGCAGGCACAGCAGGCGTCCTCCTGACGCACAATCAGTGCGCCATTTTTCCCTTCCGCACCAATTATCCAATCACCGCGAAACCCAAATCGGCGACGCCCAGGCGATGCCACCATCGTCTTGCAGCAGGCGCACGTAGTAATAACTCTTGCCCGGCAGCGGTTGTTTGTCCTCGAAAGCGGTCTCCACCAACGGTGTGCCGGGCCGCAAGGTGTCCAGAACCTTGCCGTCGCGAATGACTTCGATATCGGTGATCGGAGCGGTTCCGGCGGCATGGATAGAAAGCGTCACGGTTTCGCCGGCAACTTGAGTCTCTTCACCCATAAGCGCTTCGCCGATGCGGACGTCCAAGCCGATCCGGTCCGTCGCGGCATACGTCCGCCGCGCGCGGATGGCGTCGAACAGGGCTTCCCGCGTTTTCTCCTTGGCCCAGACGCAGGCGTAGGACATGTGCGTTGAGATGTGGTCGCTGGAAGCGATGAAGCCGAGTTTGTAACCCTTGCGCAGAGCAAACCACAATGACGCTTCCTCTTTGATGCGCGAATTGGGGCGTTCGTATGATTCGCGAAGCGCCTGGAATATCTCCGCGACCGGTTCAACTTGCGGGTCGTTATAAGTCCAGGTGCCAAGCCCGGCTTTCGGGTCGTATTCGGGCGTATGCGCCGCCGTGAGCGCGTCGCCCCGCTCACGCAGCCAGGGATAGAGTGTGTCGGTGGGGTTGTTGTCCGGCCGTTTGAGATCGCGGCCTGCGTACCAATGGTCGCTGCGGCTGACCTCCGCGCCGCGGGTCAAAAAGAACACGTTGCGATGCCCGCCGCCGTGCGTCATGTTGCTTCGCTCGTAACCGTAAATCGGCACGTAGCGCGCTGGTATGTGAAACCGGTCCGACGCTTTTTGCGTCCGCCACCACGAGAAAGCGTCGACATCGCGGGTGTGGTCGGTGATTGCCAGGAAATCATGCTCGACGGCGTCCAGTGCATACCGGTGCGCGTCGGTGAGGCAACCGTCGAGCGTGGGCATGCACCGGCTGATATTTGTATGACGATGCAAATCGCCGAAATAGAACTGAAATTCCTCGCCCCCGCGCGTGATGGTCCAATCGATTGTGGGAGCGGGCTGCGGATCGCCCGGCGGGTCGAGTTCGAGCGGCTCACAGGGAATTACAGCCGCCGGTTCGGTAATCGGCGGCAAGGTGCCCGCACGGACGACATACTTTCGATTAACGGACGCGAAGCGGTTTCCCTCCGCCCAGGCGCACTGCAGCAAACCACTCTTGGCCGCGGCGGTTGCTACGCGCTGATTTTGGCGGCCTTGGCTGCTGGGGAGTTGAATTGGTTCCAGCCAACCGTTGTCGGTGAACGTCGTCGCATAGATATTCCACTGCGCCCCTTTGGGAGGATGCCGGCAAAAACCCTGGCGGCACAGGCGAAACAGCAACCACATCCGGCCCTCGCCATCGTGCGCCAATTGGGGAAAGTCATAAAACCGTGTCGGTTTGGTGGTCGGGTTGCGGTCGATGACGGGAATCTTTTCCGGTGGCCGAATTTGTGGCAGCGGGTCCGCGGGCCGCTGCAGGACGCCGCCATCGACACACCGCAATTCCATGCGGCGCGAGGCATGCAGCGGTTCCGCGTAACGGCCGTTTTGCGTCGTGGGACCGTTGCGAAAATCCTTTCCCCAGTTCGGTCCGGCGGCGTCATAGGTGACCCAAACGCGGCCGTCGTCGCCCGCCAATACGTTGGCATGGGCCTCGAAGTCCGGTGATTGGGCCACTGGGATGCGCGCTTCCGGAGTGATTTCGCCGCCATCGAGGTGCAGGCTCTTGAGATACACATCGTAATTGCCGTTTTCATACGAATCGAATCCCACCCAAGCGCGGCCGGTACCATCGACGCTGATTGACGGTTGCCATTGGTTGGCGGGGTGGTCTTCGACAACGGCGTCTGCCGACCAAACGCCGTTGGCGCGGACTTTGGCGAAGATGTCGCCATTGCCGTTTCGGAAGGACTGCCATGTGATCCAAATTCGCCCATCACGTCCGGCAGCAACGGAGAGTTGATGATCGCTTCCCGGCGCCGTTGTCAGCCGTTGGGAACGCCAGCCACGCTCTTCCCGGACAGCGGTGTAGATGTCCCAGTTTTTGTCGGTTCCTGATGAACTCCAAAATGCGTGCAAGGTCCCGTTGATATTGAGCAGTTGTACGTCGCCGACCTCCATCGCGTCGGTGATCAATTGCGGTTTGCGGGTGGGGTTGTCAATGTTCCGTATCCACAGCCGGTCGGTGGGGCCGGCGGCATCGAAGGCGATCCAGGCTACGTGCCGCTGTCCCTCGTCGTCGATGACGATCGCTGCGAAATCATCGTCGGTTTCCGTTTGGGCGACGATCTGTTGGGTACCCAACCGATGCATCTCGACGCGGCCGTCGAGAAGTGTTGCAGGCCGTCCAGCGGTGAGTGTGGCCGGCGCAATCTCGAAGTCCCCCTGTTCGGTGGTAATCCGCAAGACCGTTTCGGGTGTGCATCTCAAGTGCACCAAAATCTCGCGCTGTGGTTCCGCAAACGAGACGCGCTTGCCTTGTTCGACGCCGGTCTTGATCGTCCAGGAACGCGCTGCGGAATCGAGCCGGTCACCGACGTCGAGCATCGCTTCGGCGACGTCCAAGATCTCCCCGTGGGCCGCTTCCATCCGTCCGTCCCAGACCGCCGCCTGTTCATCAGCACCGAAGACGATCTTCACCCAAAACTCAGCTGGGCTTTCGTCAACGGCCTCGGTACTTGGTGCCATCCAGAGCACGAACAACATCACCGACAAACAAACGGTGGCAATCACGGCACGCATCACAACAGGTCCTTACAACTGGTTTCAAAACCCTCTGGCGCGTCCCGCACATACTCATATGGCAGATTCGCGAACAGGCGCAACCGGGTTTTGAAACTGGCTCTAGATAATAGGGCGCAAATTCTGTCGGTGAGTGAACATCTCGCTCACTACGCTGATCGTGACACATCGAGCACGCATCAGCAAGCGGCCGAGAGGCTTGAAGCTTGAGAAAACAGGCGTGAGGAAGGGATTTGGGCTTTGGAGGTTAACTGACCCTGTCATTCCTCAAGCCTCAGCCCTCACGCCTATAGCCGCTGTGCTGGTGCCCGGCGACCGTGATTGCTATCCTCGATGCACATAAAAACAGGTTATTCCCACCGAGTGTAACGGCGATCATGATCAAACTGAATACCCAGCAATTGGAAGAGATTTCGCGGCGCATCCTCGAAGGGGCCGGTGCATCGGCGGAGGAGGCAAAAGTTGTTGCCGTTGAATTGGCGGGTGCCAATCTCGTCGGCCACGACAGCCACGGCATCATGCGGCTGAAGCAGTACGTGGATTACATCGAGCAGGGGCACATTCGTCCCGGTGCACCGGTGAACGTAGCCGTGGAGACCCCGAGCATCGCAGTCCTCGATGGAGGCGGCAACTTTGGACAAGTCGTCGCTGCCAAAGCACTCAAAATCGCCGCAACTCGCGCCCGCGAAACCGGCTCTTTCACGGTTCTTTGCCGAAATTGTAACCATGTGGGGCGGTTAGGATCATATACCTACCAAGCGGCGCGACAGGGATTCTTTGCGGGCATGGCGGTGAATGCCCCTGGCCCGGGCGGTGTGGTTCCCTGGGGTGGACTGGACCGCAAGTTGGGCACCAACCCCATCTCTATGGCCGCCCCCTGGGAGGATGAGGCGGTCGTGCTGGATATGACCACCTCCGCCACTGCCGAAGGGAAAGTTCGCGTGGCCTTGCAGAAGGGGGAGACGATTCCCGATGGCTGGGTCATCGATCATGCCGGCAATCCGTCGAACAATCCGGCGGATCTGTACGGCGATCCCGACAAAGGAACGCCGCCCGGGGCGAGACTCCCCCGCGGCGGGCCGTTGGGGTTTAAAGGGTACGGAATGAGCGTGATGCTGGATTTCGTCTGCGGCATCCTGTCGGGTGCCGGCATCGCCCGGACCGACGTCCCCCCCGGCACCAACGGCGTCTGGTTGTACCTGCTCGACGTTGAGAAACTGATGCCCAAGGCAGAGTACCAGGCGGTCGTCGATAAATACGTTGATTACCTCAAAAGCAGCCGCAAGCTTCCGGGTATCGAAGAGATTCTGTTGCCCGGCGAGATCGAACTCCGCCGCCAAGCACAGCGCCGCCGCGAGGGAATTGCCATTCCCGATATGACTTGGCAACAAACGCTTGAGCAAGCGAAACGCGTGGGGGCGACGCTGGACGGAATTTGATTCCCGTGAACGTGGTCCGCGCTTATCGCCAACGTCGTGCGCGGGTCTCGCGAGCGTTGTGCGCGGGTCTCCTGACCCCGCACTGGTACCGACCGTAGGTCTCCCGGTGTGCGCCCCCCGGCGGAGCCGGGGGCTGAAGGGCGGGGATTCTGCCCGATTTGTGCAGTATTCGGGGTGTTATATTTGAAAGTCGAGGTAGTTGGGGTCGGTTTGTTTTTGCGAGGATTGTCGCGGCCTGCGTTCGTACCATTTCACGAACAACCAATTGACGAAGATGCCCCATAACACAGGCAAGATCAAACAGCCGAGTGTGATGAGGATTTTTTCAAGCACTACGGTCCTCGGACAACAAAAGCGGATAGGTCGCGGATACAATGTCCCTATAGTCCTGCTGGGACTGGCCTGTCAAGGTGCGTCGCCAAGCATGGTGCGGCCTATTCGCGGCGTGGTGGTCGCAGCATGAGCGATTCGGTGGCTGCCGTGGGGGACTTCCCCTCGAAGAGCACTTGGTAAACCTCAGTAGCGATCGGCATTTCGACGTCCCGCTGATCGGAAAGCTCATAAACGCTGCGAGTCGTCCAGACCCCTTCGGCAACCGACTGCATGTCGGCCTGGATTTGCTCCAAGGTCTCGCCGCGTCCCAGGCGTTCGCCGACTTCGCGGTTGCGTCCGTAGGGGCTGACGCAAGTGGTCACCAAATCCCCCAGCCCGGCCAATCCCGCGAACGTGGAAGCTTCGGCGCCGAATGCGGTCCCGAATCGTGTGATTTCCACCAGTCCGCGGGTAATGAGGGCCGCCTTGGCGTTGTCTCCAAAACCCAAACCGTCGCAAATTCCGGCGGCGATCGCGACGATGTTCTTCAGCGCCGCGGCCATTTCCACGCCGATGATGTCGAGGTTGGTATAGACCCGGAAGCGGTCGGTGGTAAACATGGCCTGCACGCGCTTAGCCAATGACAAGTCTCCACTGGCGGCCACGACGCTCGCCGGGAGCCGCCGCGAGATTTCCTCGGCGTGGCTGGGCCCCCCCAGCGCGACGACACCACGTTGCCCCAAAACCTCGCCGATGATCTCGCTGGGTCGCAAAAACGTTTCATTTTCAATTCCCTTGACCACGCTGACCATGGGGCGGTCGGCGTTCAATACCGGTGCCCATTCGGTCAGGGCATCGCGCAGGAATGCAGTGGGAACCGCTACGACCAGCATATCCGCGCCGTCGACCGCAGTGGCGACGTCGGCGGTGATGTCCACCGATTCCGGGATCTCGACACCAGGCAGCAAGCGTTCATTCTGGCGCGATTTTGCCATCACGGCCGCATGCTCCGGTTGGCGCGTCCACAGCGCGACCTCTTGTTCGGGATTTTCGGACAATAGGATCGCACATGCGGTCCCCATTGCGCCGCCACCCAGAACGGTTACTTTATTACCCATGGCTTTCCGATTCTATTGCTGTCTAATGTTGAGCTATCCACGTTGATGAATAGGGGTTTTTCCCGGCGTCGCCGGGTCACGCGTCTCTGGCCGCGGCTGTTGTATGCGGATGCCATACCGCGTCATCCGAAACGGTTCAATCCGCCCTAGAGCCGGAAAAAGAAGCGTGCGGATGCCAACATGGGCCAAAACCGGTCGCCTTTTCCCTGCCGGGGGCCGATAAGCATCTTATTGAGTTGCAACGCGATCGAAAGTTCGCGGGCCAAATCCATCTCCATCCTGTCGCCGTAACTCCGAACACAACGATGGCGCGGCGCAACCGGTGATATCACGCCGATTTTAAGCAGTTTCCGAATTCGACGCGAGATATCCGGTATTTCCGTTTGCCGGACGCCATTTTGAAAACTACGGTTGACTACATGCATCGTCCTCGCGGGAGCACCTTAATGCAACAGACGACCGAGCAGAATCCGACTTTCGTCGATCGCCGGAACCATGCCGACGAGTCGACTCCGGCCAACGAACGCCGGCAATTCGCCAGTTCTCATCAAACACTGCGCCCCGAAGTGATCGAACTCGCCGAAGCGGTCGACCAGTACAAACTCCGCCACCGACGGCGGTTTATCACGTTCGAAGAGCTCTACGACGTGATGGCCCAACTGGGCTACCGCAAATAGACGGTCGCACGATCGCTTCCCCATTCTTCGCAATGACCGGCGACCGGCCGGGTCGCGTTCCGTATGTCCTACAAGAGGTGACTATGCGCTGTGCCGCTCTGACGGGAAGTTGTTTGCTGCTGAGTTGGTTTGCGTGGGACGGCGCGGCTCGGGGAGGCGCCCACACTTTCGCGGCATGGCTCGCCTGGGGCGGACTGTTCGGCATATCTGGAGTGTTGTGGGCCCTGGGGCGGCGAATTCGACGCCTCGTCCCAGCCAAAGTGCGAGCGCGTCGCGATTCGTAGCGGTGTCCCCCGTGCCACTCTCGATGCGGTCGTTCGGTGCGTCACGATGCACCCTGTGATAAACCGCTTCAGACTAATTCGTCCAACGGCGTCCCGCTGTCGAGCAGATACTGCGGCCGACCGGTGGGGTCGGTCACCGTGACTCCCAGCGCATCAATTCCTAAATTGCGATACAGCGTGGCGAAGACGTCTTTGTAATGCACCGGACGCGAGAGCGTCTCGCTGGCGTGGCGGTCGGTGATGCCGATCGTCTGCCCGGTTTGCATACCTCCGCCGGCCAACAGGGCCATCCCGACGCGCGGCCAGTGATGCCGGCCGGCCGTTTTGGCGTCGATGCGCGGCGTGCGGCCGAATTCACCCCAGAGGACGATCGAGACGTCGTCGAACATTCCTCGTTCCCGTAAATCGGTGACGAGCGCTTCCAACCCGTGGTCCAGCAGCGGCAGAATATGCCGCAACCGATCAAAGTTGTTCCGGTGCGTATCAAAGTCACTCAACGACACGCTGACACAACGCACACCCGCTTCAATCAGCCGCCGTGCCAACAGTAGTTTGTAGGTCGCTTCCGGTCCATCGCTGTATTCCGACCGCTGGCCTTTGGCGCGGGTGGAATACTCATACCGGCGGCGGACGGCGGGGTCGACGTTTTCCAGATCCAACGCATCGGCCAATTTCCCCGAAGTGAGGATGTTCACCGCCTGCTGCGTGAAGCGGTCCATGGCGTACATCATGCCGCTGGAATCGACGCTGCGGCGAATGCGGTCCAGCCCTGCCAGCAATTGCGTGCGGTCGGTCAGCCGCGGGATGGAGAGTTGTTCGTTGAGTGCCAAGCTCGTGGCGTGTCCCGAGCCGAGCCTGGCCAGTTCGTTCTTCATTCCCGGTTCCAACTGCCGGGAGAAGAGATGCGAAATGTCCGGCCGAAATGGTTGGTAGGCGGGGCCGAGAAATCCGGGCCGTGCGCTATTGCGGACCAGCGGGCGTCCCTGCATCAAATCGACAAATGTCGGCGCCGACTGCCGGTCGTTGGCGAACAATTTGGATAGTACCGCCCCCATCGCCGGGCGGTCGCCGATCGACGCGAGATCCTTTTTCCCGAATCCGGATTGGCACTGAAACGCATCGTGCGCTCCTGCCGAGCCCACGAGCGTGCGAATGAAGGCGAAATTCTCGGCGTTGGTCGCCAGTTTGGGCATCAACTCGCCGATTTGAATGCCGGGGACGGCGGTAGAAATCGGGGAAAACTCACCGCGGATTTCAGCCGGCGCGTCTGGTTTGGGGTCGATCATATCCATCTGCGGCGGACCGCCGTCGAGGTGGATATTGATCACGGCCTTGGTCGACGAACCGATTCCGGCAGCCTCCTCGGCGCGCAGCAAGTCCGGCAAGGTCAGCCCCGCCGCACCCAACGCACCGATCGTCAGGAAGCCGCGGCGCGAGATGCCGTCGCAATGACGAAATGAATTACCGTGAATGGTGAGCATGCTTGTTCTTCAAAATGGGTAACGAGAATCGCCTTCCTCAAACCCCCGGCTCGGCCGGGGGTATCTCACGACGCCGTCTTACACCAATCCCGTCAACGGCTCCGCGCGATACACTTGATGCGGTCGTCCGTCGAGATCGGTCCAACTCGCATCGCGGGAAATCCCCAACGTATCAAAAATCGTGGCCGCAAAGTTTTCCGTCGTCTGGCGGTCTGAGACCGGATAAGCGGCCAATGCATCGGTCTCCCCAATGACGTTTCCCCCTTTGACGCCCGCCCCGGCGAATACCACCCAATTGACCGGGTCCCAGTGGTCGCGGCCGGCATCCTTGTTGATCTTTGGCGTCCGCCCGAATTCTCCGCCTACGATCAACAGCGTCTCTTCCGATAGTCCGCTGTCGACCAGATCATCCAACAGCGCCGAAACGGCCCGATCCATCGGGGGCAACAGGTTGTTCTTCAGGTTCACAAAGTTGCCGTAATGGGTATCCCACGACGAATTTTTCCCCAGATTGACCTGCACGTAGTTAACGCCCGCCTTCGCCAGGCGAAACGCCATCAGGCAGGAGAGTCCGAATTTGTTTTTTCCGTACCGCTGGACGATCTTCGGATCTGCGTTTTCGACGTCGAACGCATCTTTAGTGGCGGGGTCGGAGAGCACCGAAATCGCCTGTGCCTGAAATCTCGCGTGTTGCTGCACGCGCGCTACACGCTGCAAGTGTTCACGCTGATGCTCAATCCCGTCCAATAGGCTCAAACGTTCCGTTAAGCGTCCATTTCCACCGCTGGGCAATTTTAGCTGCGGTGTGTCGAAGATCGTCGGCGAACCATGTTTGAACGGCGAGCCGTCGAAGCGAAAACAATCGGGGCAAGCCCCGTTGCCCAACGCGCATTTGGCGGCGATGTCGACGTGCCACGCTTCCCAGCGCGGCCCCAACCGGCCGGCATATTGCCCCGGGCGGACGCGACCGATCTCATTAATACTCGGTTGGGGCAGGACCACGGCGGGGGGCAGATTATTCCGACCGCGGGTGGCATAGGTAACCAACGACGGAATCGACGGCCATTCGTTGGGGCTGGGCGCATCGTTCGCGTTGAAGGCCGGAGGCAAGTCCAAGCGGCCAGTGAGCATCATATGACACGCCAGTTCATGGCCGTTGCTGCCGGTAGCGAGAGTCCGCAGGATCGCATACTTGTCGGTCCGTTGCGCCAACAGCGGCAAGTGTTCACAGATTTGCAGCCCCGGAGTTTGCGTGGCCACCGGCTGAAATTCGCCGCGCACGTCGGAGGGGGCAGCTGGTTTCATGTCGAAGCTGTCGTGCTGCGATATTCCGCCAGTTAAGAACACGAAGATCACGGATTTTCGCGGCGAGGTTGCTTGGAGAGCGGCCGGCACGGCGACCGGTGAGAATGCTGAGGCGGAGACACTACCCCAGCCGAAGGCACCGGCTCGCAGCACATCGCGCCGAGAAAATCGCGACGGCGAATCCTCCCTCCCGGATGTTCGGCCCATGGTCGGTCCCCCGATCTCGAATCTCATGTGCCGGCAATATGACCGCGGCGCTGAATTCATGCCGTGCCGACGAAATCAACACATGCATTTTGGTTGATTTGAGAGGGATGTGCAACCGCAGTTGAGCCTGCGAGACGGACTAATAGTCGGCAGCCCTAACTAAAACGCGATCTGCCACTGCAGCCGCGTGAGCAAACCTTCCTGACCGACCTCCAGATCAGGGCCGGAATTCGTAACCGGGCTGCCGTCGAGCTTGGTGATGTCGAACGTCACTTTGTTGCGATGCGTTCCGTCGATGTACCAGTTGAAACCGGCCGCGTATTCCCATCGTGTCCCGAAGAGGCCGTCGACCAATGAGGCCCGGCCGATGACTTCGAGCTTCCTCTTGAGCAGCATATAGCCCGCGTCCGCGTAGAATCCGTCGGCATATAACTCCGAATAGGGGATTGACCCGCCGATCGTCTGGAACTGATTCAACCAGCGAAAGAACAGTTCAGAGTTCACGCTCCAGCCGCGATATTTGAATGCGAAGTCGACGGCGTACAGGTAGATGTCTTCGCCGATCACCGTCACGCCCGGCGCCAGGGCGCTGGGCGTAATCAGCCGCGTGCCGTCGCTGATTCGCAGGAAATTCTGTTCTGCGCGGGGGACACCGATTCCATCGATGCCTTTTTGGCTCGCATAAGTGAAACTGTTCCCCACGCGGATCGCCAAATCCTCATGCCACTCGAGGTCGGCGTAGCCGTCTCCATAGTCGGCCAGGGGATCCCACCACATCGTGCCTGAGTAGGCCAGTCCTGTGTCAAGCTCTGAGAAATTCAAGTCCGATGCGCTGAAGCCATTGGCCACCATCACGCGATAGAACATCTTTTCGGCAATTTCGCCGATGGCCCACACGCCGACGCTCCGGTCGGGGCGGAAGAACGTCGTCGCCATCGACCGGTCCGCCAAGTGCGTCCGCATTGAGCCGTTGAGCCAATCCCGGCTGCCGGGGACGAAAGCTTTGCCGAAATATAGATCGAAGGTATCGCTGAATTCGTAGTTGAACCAGAAATCGTGAAATATCAACTGGTGTGCGTCGTCGGTGTCGCCGTCGATATTTAAGAAGAATTTCAGTCTCGGATCATGAACGAACCCGCTGAAAATCAGGCGCGCTCGCTCGATATCAATGTCGTTTCGATTTCGGATCGGGAGCGGGCCGCCCCGAAAGGTGTCCCCGCGGTTGGAGTAGAAATCTGCATCGCGGTCAAAGCCTACATGCCGAATCTGCATGCGGCCGTTAATTTCCAATTGAAACGGAACGGCATCCTCGTCATGCGGGCGGATGACAAACCCGCTGTCATAGTCGATGGCGAATCTGCTAGCTTGCGGCAAACTTCCCGGCGGCGGAGCGGGCTGCTGGCTGGCCCACGTGGCGTTGACATTGAACCGACGGGCATAGGCGGCCGGCTCCACTCCCAATTCCATCTCGCCGTCGGCAAATTCGCTGCCGACGAGAGTATCTTGCAACTCCGGCGACGTGACATGGTCCGCCGTCATCGGACCAGCCGGTTCGGTCGGCGGTTGTGCGCCCTCTTCTAACACTTGTAAGCGCTGTTCCGCGGCCTCCAAACGGCGCAGAAGTGCGTCGACTTCGACCGGCTCATCGGCGCCCAAACCGGCGGGAGCTGAGAGAAGAATCGCCCCGGTGAGGATTGCCAGCAGGTTCGATG
>CALFYU010000217.1 GCA_937952455.1 uncultured Planctomycetaceae bacterium | reverse complement strand
TGATCGAAAAAAACGGCACGCCCGCTTCACCGGCGGTGGCGCGGGCCAACAGGGTTTTGCCGGTGCCGGGCGCGCCCATCAGTAAGATCCCCTTGGGAATCTCCGCCCCGAGCCGCTGGAATTTCGTGGGGTTCTTCAAGTACTCCACGACTTCCTGCAACTCCGACTTGGCGTTCTCCATGGCGGCCACGTCGTCAAATGTGGTTTGCTGCTCGGCGGGGAGGAACCGTTTGGCGGGGCTTTTGATAAAACCTCCCAACATGCCCCCTTGCCCCATGGGGTCGCCCGTGCGGCGCATGATGAACCATAGGATTCCCAGCATGAGCACGATGGGCAACACGACCATGCCCAAGAACTGCAAACCCCAGGGGGTCTTGGCTCCGGTGACCTCGACGCCCTTTTCATCGAGATCGGTGAGCAGGTCCTTGTCTTCGGCGGGGGGACGAATGACGTTGAATTTCTTGGGATAGACGGCCGGTTTCGCCGCTTCCTCATCCCCCTGTTTCTTGACGGGGGCTTTGCCGGGGACCGTGTCCGCCGGGCGCTGCGGCGGGTTTTTCCACGTGCCGTAGATCATCTCCTCCTCAATCAACACCGACTCGATGTTCGATTTGGCGAGCTGTTCCCGGAAGAAATCGTAGCGGACATTGGCCAACGACTCTTCGCGGTATTGCAGCCAAAAGAGGAGCAGGATCACGCTCGCCAGGATGAACAACAGCATTCCCCGCGAGATCGGCGCCGGACGGACGGGCCGTTTTGCGGAAGCAGGTCCAGAGCCCGGTTTTGGCGGGCCGGAATCGTGTTGTTCTGGTGAGGACGGGTCCGTGGGGATATTCAAATCGTGGCTCCCTGCCTGTTGCGTGCGTGCCAATGGAAGTCTAGTGCCGTTGCGGCGCAAATCAACCTGCAGGGTACTAAACGAGAGGTAAACTCGCAATTTACGCAGCCATCGCGCAGGGGTGACCGCTGAGGCTTATCGCATCATCCGTTGGCTCACACGGCTGGACAAGCCGGAAGCGGGCGCTCGGCGCGATGCGTCATGGCGGGGGCGTCAATCTTTCCAGGCGTAACGCACGATGCACCACAGGGCCTTGACGCCGTCGCGCCAACCGATTTTCTTGCCTTCGGCATAAGGGCGGCCGTTATAGCTAATCGAGAGTTCGTAGATTTTCAGATCGCGCCGCGCAATCTTCGCCGTGATCTCCGGCTCAAATCCGAATCGATCCTGTTTGAGCGTAGGCAGGATTTCCTGCAGCACTTCACGGCGGAAGAGCTTGTAGCAGGTCTCCATGTCGGTGAGATTCAAGTTCGTGAAGCAGTTCGACAAGGTCGTGAGAAATTGGTTGCCCATGTAGTGCCAGTAATAAAGCACGCGGTGCGCATAGTCCCCCAAGAACCGCGAGCCGTAAACGACGTCCGCCTTGCCGGTGACAATCGGCTGCAGCAAACGGGGAAATTCCGAGGGGTCGTATTCCAGATCGGCATCTTGGACGACGACGACGTTGCCGGTGGCCGAGGCGAATCCGGTTCGCAGCGCAGCACCTTTGCCCCGATTGACTTCGTGAAACTTGATGCACAACTGATTGCGGGGATCGTCGTTCGGCTCGTTTTCCAGTTCCTTGAGCAAATCGATCGTACCGTCCGTGCTGCCGTCGTCGACAAGAATGATCTCCTTGCGGATCGGCACGGCGCGGACGCAATCGACGAGCTTCAGTAGGGTATTGCGTTCGTTGTAAACCGGAATCACGACGGACAACAGGAAGTCATCGGGGATGGCGTAAATGCCCAACTGCCGACAGACCCCCTCCCCCAACTGACTGTGGAGGGAATCGTACCACTGCTGCGAATAAGCGATCTCATCTAATTCGTTCATGGTTCCACGGATCCGTCGCGACGAGGTTTGGCGGACATACGACTGACGACGCGGAGACGTGGGCCGGTTCGTCCCCGCAAATATCACTCCCGCGAGCAGCAGCGAAGGAAGGAGCAATATATAGCACACCGGGCAGCCGTGCTACATCCCGATTTGAGAAAATCAGCCAGTTGCGTCGTCGGCGAGGAGGGAGGCTCCATCGACGGAAATCAACGGATCACAGAGTGTGGTCCAGCAAGTTTCGCAAGGGGCGCTAGCGATGCTCCCAGCGCCACTCTTCCCGCTCGGAACGAATCCAATGCGCGACCTTTTGAGATACCGCCGCGATGCGCGCTCCCGCCCACCGGATGAATTCTAGCACGGCCGATGCGGACCACCTTAGACACTCGATAATCCAGGAGACGACTCCCGGCTGGCGGGCTGCCAGGAGGCGTTCGATTTCGGCCACACCTAGGCCGCGATCCAGCAGTTCGCGTTTAAACGCCAATTCCTGCTCCGTTCGCCGTGACGCGCGCTCGCTGACGGCGCGGGCAATTCTGCGGCAGAGGTGGATGCATCCGGAGGTCACCTTACGGCAGCATTTGGCAAACAACCGCCAACAATCATGCACGGCCTGCCAAAAGCGTGCAAAATAATTCGGCCGGCTGCCTGTCCAGAGCAGGTCAACTTCCGCCGCCGAAAGCCCCCGATCCAGCAGATCGTCCTTAAAGGCCAGCTCCATTTCGCGCGAACGGAATTTCCGGTATTGAACCGCCGCGACGCAGGCGATCAGCGTCAGCGATGATGCAATAATTCCCAATCCAACGCAGAGAAAGACCAGCTGCGGTTCGCTGAGCGTCAAAAACGGATCGAACATCGTCGCTTCCCCCCGGAAACTATGGCCTGTGGCGGCGCCACGCTGAGAAAGAGATCTCCTGGCTATTCGCTCGATTTTAGTCGATCTTGATGCAAATTGCGAAAAAATCTGAACGCGCGCCCGGCGTCAATTCGCTGCAGCGGCGGCTGCGAGTCCCTCCTGACCGAGTCGATCACAGAAGTCGCCGAACGATTCTCCATTTCGACGCCGCTGTTTGAACAAGGCGAACAAGGGCGACAATTTGGGGACGATTTCCGCCTTGGCCACCATGTCGTCATAGATAAAGGCCAATCGGGTGCCCTCGGCATTGCCGCCCAAATAGAGCGTATATTTCTCGCCGGCCGCCTTTCCGACCAGACCGATGTCGGGGGTATAGGGTCGCGCGCAACCGTTCGGGCAGCCGGTCATGTGCAGCGAAATCCGCTCGTCCGAGAGATCGTGCCGTGCCAATTCGGCTTCGAGTTCTTCCAGCAACTCCGGCAGGGCGCGCTCCGACTCGGTGATCGCCAATCCGCACGTCGGCCAGGCGGGACAGGCGATGGCATGACGCCGCAGCGGAGTCATCTCCTCGGCGGCGGAGATCCCGTGTTGGGCCAACAGTGCGTTGATGTCGTCGCGATCGCCGGCATCGATATCGCAGAGGATCACGCTTTGCAGGGCCGTCAGCCGCGTGTCCATGCCGTACTTGTTAAGGATCGTCCGCAGGGCGGTCTTATAGTTACCGTGTTCTGTGTCCTGAATGCGGCCGCTGGGCACGTTGATTCCGACGTACCATTTGCCGTCCCCCTGTTCGTGCCATCCCAGATGGTCGTCGACGTCGGTGACCGTCACCGGACGAGGGTCCGGCAGCGAGTGGCCGTAGTATTCCTCAACCTTCTCCTTAAATCTCTCGACCCCCCAGTCGGCGATCAGGTACTTCAGCCGCGCGACCTTGCGGTCAGACCGGTTGCCGAAGTCACGTTGGACCTTGACGACTGCCTCTGCGACGTCGACGGCCTGATCGGGCGTGACGAAGGCCATGGGTTTGGCCAGGTAGGGAAAGGTCTTGGCTGCCGAAGGTGTGACACCCATGCCGCCGCCGACCAGGACGTTGTAGCCCTCGATTTCGCCACCGTTGACGACCGCCAAAAATCCCAGGTCATTGGAATGGATGTCGACGCAATTGTCCTCGGGGAGCGTGACGCACGTTTTGAACTTTCGCGGCAGGTAAGTCTTACCGTAAATCGGCTCTTCGACCGGTTGGAACTGCGCCGTGGCGTTCGTCTTTTCCCCCGCTTCGTCGGTCAGCCAGATTTCGTGGTAGCTGGTCGACTTTGGTTTGAGGTGTTCGGCGATTGCGTCGGCCAGAGCCTGCATTTGGTCATGGACGGTGCTGTTTTTGTGGGGAGCCGGGCAGCACATCACGTTCCGCTCAACGTCACCGCAGGCGCAGAACGTTGTCAGTTGAATGTCGTTGATGGTGCGGATCGTTTCTTTGATATTACTTTTCAGCACGCCGTGGAGTTGAAAGCCTTGCCGCGTCGTGACGCGCAGTGTGCCATTTCCGTAATTGTCGCAGAGATCCAATTCCGCCAGGAATTGCGCAGCGGTGACTTTTCCGCCGGGAATCCGCGTGCGGACCATGCAGATATAGGACTTCCCCATCCGCGAGCCGTCGTCATTTTTTTGATTGCGGAGGTCGCGGTCGTCCTGTTGGTAGGAACCGTGGAACTTGAGCAACTGCAGGGCGTCCCCCGAGAAGTGATCCTCGTCGGAGGCCAGCTCTTCGGCGATCGTGCCCCGCAACTGACGGCTGTCTTCCTTCAGGATTTCAATCTTGCTCGGTTTGGCTTTCTTGTCCGCTGTCGTATCGGTGGCCATAGGCTATCTATGAGGCTCCCATCTCTTCTATGTTGACTCGCGGATTGCATCCTAAGGGAACGACCGCGAGACTTGGAAAACAAGTTCCCATGCAGAAACCGCCGACAATTGAATTAAACGCAAACAGGCTGCGGTTTACTCAGCATTTTGATTATCGTCAACAGCAAGTATAATTTCCGCACTTGGTTTTGAGTAGGGGGGACGCCCCAATCGCTGCCGACTGCGCGGTCACCCGAAGGGACAATTTTGAAGCAATTTTGGGATAATACCGCGCTACTGCTGGGGACGGGGCTGGGGGTCGGCCGCATCCCGGTGGCGCCGGGGACGTTTGGGACGTTGTGGGGATTGCCCCTGGCTTGGGGCATCCAGCAATTGCCCTGGCCGATCCAAATTCTGTCGGTGGTGGGACTGTATGTGGTTGGGATTCCCATTTGCGGCCGTTCCGCCGAAATCATCGGCCGCAAGGATCCCGGGAACGTCGTCTTCGATGAAGTTGCCGCGCTGCCGATTGTATTCTTGGGCACGCCGCTGAGTTGGACGACTGCCGTGCTGGGGTTTCTTTGGTTCCGCGCCATCGATATCTTAAAACCGCCCCCGGCGGCCCGCCTGGAAATGCTTCCCGGCGGACTGGGCATCATGACCGATGACGCGATGGCGGGCGTCTACGGCGCACTGGCGCTTTGGGCCACGGCGCGGCTGTGCGGTTTGGAAACCGTGATCTGAAACGGCAAAACAGTAACGGCAAAACAGTAACGGCAAAACAGTAACGGCAAAACAGTTTCCCGCGACATTTTGGCGGTTTGCCGCTCTGCGGACGTGACGCCAACAGTGACGCGAAGTTTGCCAGGACCGAGAATGTTTTGCAGTTTTTTTTATTGTTCCATATGGCCAACGCCGGCGCGACTCGCTATGAAGTGAGGGGGGCAGGTCGGGCAATTCGATGGTTTTCCCCGGGCATCAACGACAGGGACCACTTTGACGTGACAGCTCACATCATTGACGGCAAGGCGTTGGCCGACAAAATGCGGTCGAAGATCGCCAAGGACGTCGCTGACTTTTCCGGCGACACCGGAGTGACGCCGCATCTAGCGGCAGTGCTGGTGGGGGACGATCCGGCCAGCGCGGTCTATGTCCGCAATAAAGAACGGGCCTGTGCCAAGGTGGGCATTCAAAGTACCTTGCACCGCCTGCCTGCCGAAACGACGCAGGCCGAATTGTTGGAATTGATCGGCCGGCTCAATCAGGACTCGAGCGTCCACGGCATCCTGGTGCAATTGCCGCTGCCAAAGCAAATTCGGGAAAAGACGATTCTGGATGCGGTCTCGGTGCTGAAGGACGTCGACGCGTTTCACCCGGAGAATGTGGGATTGATCGTCCAGGGGCGTCCGCGGTTTTTGCCGTGCACGCCGTACGGCGTGCAGCAGATGTTGATCCACCACGGCGTGCAAATCTCAGGTTCTCACGCCGTCGTCATCGGCCGCAGCGAAATCGTGGGCAAGCCGCTGGCTAACATGTTGATACAAAAAGGGGAAGCCGGCAACGCCACCGTCACGATTTGCCACAGTCGCACCCGGGACTTGAAGTCGATCACGCGTCACGCGGATATTCTGATCGCCGCGATCGGTTTGCCGCGGTTTATCAAGGCGGACATGGTTAAGCCGGGGGCGGCGGTGATCGATGTGGGAATCAACCGCGTCGAAGAGAAGTTGGTGGGCGACGTCGATTTTGATCAAGTCTGCGAAGTCGCCGGGGCGATTAGTCCTGTTCCGGGGGGGGTTGGCCCGATGACAATCACCATGTTGCTGCGTAATACGTTGACGGCGGCGACTTTATCCCGAAAAGCGGTCACTTGAACTTCACGCGAAATTCGCCGCCCGACGCAAGAATCTCGCGGCAACTGCCGACGACAATCGGAGGATGGATTTTGTAAACGTGCCGCCGTAGTTTTGAGAGGGGGGGCACGGCCGCAGCCAAGATCGGGAACTGGATTAACATCACCCACAGGGACGCACGAACCACAATGCCGGTCGACCAAAGCATTCGCCAAAAACTGTTTCAGGTGATCGATTCGAACTTTTCGATTTCCCGCGGCTCGCCGATGCCCCTGGGGCCGACGCTCCAGCGCAACGGAATCAATTTCGCCATTTTCTCAAAACATGCCACTGGCGTGACGTTGGTACTCTTCGTGCCGGGAGAAAGTGAGCCGATCGCGGAGTTTCCGCTCGACCCGCACTACAACCGCACCGGGCAGGTGTGGCACGCCTTCGTCAGCGGCGTCGACGTGGGAATTCAGTACGGCTACCGCATGCAGGGGCCACACGATCACATCCACAAATTTGACTACGATCAGGTGCTGCTCGATCCCTACGCGCGGTCGGTTTCGGGCAGTTCCCGCTGGGGTTCGCGGCACGACATCGACCACCACCACGTTCCCACGGCCGAAGGGGGCGAAATTCACGGGCAGCATTCGGTCGTCGTCGACGGCGAGTTCGATTGGGAATTCGACCAGCCGCTCAATCGACCGCTGTGGGAAACGATCATCTACGAAATGCACGTGCGGGGCATGACCGTGCACGAAACTTCCGGCGTCAAACGCCCCGGAACGTTTGCAGGACTGATCGACAAAATTCCCTACCTGCTGGAGTTGGGCATTACGGCGATCGAACTGTTGCCGATCAATGAGTTCGACGAGTCGGGAAACTGGCGGCGCAATCCGCTGACCGGTGAGCGGCTGTTTGACTATTGGGGCTACAACTCGATCGCGTTCTTCGCCGCCAAGGCCGCTTATGCGTCGGACCACAACGTCGGCGCGGAGGTCGACGAGTTCAAGACGATGGTCAAGGCGATGCACAACGCCGGTATCGAAGTGATTCTGGATATCGTATTCAACCATACGTCCGAGGGGGACGAGCGGGGCCGGACGCTGTCGTTTCGCGGCATCGACAACTCCGTGTATTACATGATCGACCCCAAGACCGGGCGGCACCACAACTATTCCGGCTGCGGGAACACGATGAACTGCAACCATCCGGTGGTCCGCGACATGATCTTGGATGCGCTGCGGTATTGGGTGACCGAAATGCACGTCGACG
>CALFYU010000216.1 GCA_937952455.1 uncultured Planctomycetaceae bacterium | reverse complement strand
ATCAGGAGTATTTGCGGGAAAACCTGTCGACGCTTTTGGAGAACGAACTCGTTCCTCCCCAACAACGCTTTCAGATCCTGAGTCAAGTGACACAGGACTGTTTGCAGGAAACCTTCGACCGCGGCGACGTCACGGGAGCGGTCGATGCGTCGCGCGACATGGGGCGGCACACGGTCTCGCTGTTGAGCCAGACCGACCTGGTGGCCGGCGATGTGTTTTCGCTGATCAAACACGACTTCCACACTTTCACCCATTCGGCCAACGTCTGCACCTACAGCGTGATGCTCGCCAAAAGCCTGGGGATCAACGACCAAGCCAAACTGGAAGAAATTGCGACCGGCGCGTTGTTGCACGACGTCGGCAAGATCGGAATTCCGTTTGAGGTTCTGACGAAGCCCGACAATCTGAGCGAGGAAGAGCGCAATCTGATTCGAAGCCATCCCACAGTGGGATTTGCCCGTTTGTGCCGTCGCTCGGGTTTGACTTGGGGCCAATTAATGATGGTGTATCAACACCACGAGCGACTGGATGGCAAAGGCTATCCGGTCTGCGTCGGAAGTGACGAGATTCACCCGTGGGGCCGGTTGTGCGCGATCGTCGACGTATTCGATGCGCTCACCAGCGACCGGCCGTATCACCGGGGACAACATATCACGGAGGTCCTGGCGTATTTGGAGAGAGAATCGGGCCGAGGTTTAGATTCGGGGATGGTCAAATGCTGGACGTCACTCATGTCCCGGAATTGCTAGCGACAATTCCCCGGCGGCTGGAGATCCCCGCGCCGTTGCGCGGGTTTTTGGAAAAGCGGGGACCGATGCCGCCGGTCGCAAACGAACTCCGCCGCTTTCCGCGGTTTTACTATCCCGCGTCGGCGATGGCGCGCACCGAACAGGTTTTGCCGGCATTTCCCCGCGAAATCGCACATGCGGTCGTCGTCACCAAGGACCTGTCCCGCACCGGCATTTCACTGCTGCACACCGACCAACTCTATCCGGGCGAGGTATTGAAGCTCTGGCTTCCCTGCGGCGAAAAACAATTGCTGATCGTGCGCAGCCAACAGAAGGCGGAAGCCTGCTTTGAAGCCGCCGGATTCTTTGTGTGACCGCCGGCCGTCGTTGCTTTTCGACGGTGATCTTTTGACGTTTCTCCGACGATTGGTCATCATGGGGCCAGTTCGCTGACCGATCCGCCTGCGCATGCACGCGCGTGCCAATGCGCTGGTCGTTGGCCCTCCCCTAGATGTTGAGGAACGTTTCATGAAATGCCTTGTGGCTTACGCGGCAGCACTGTCGATCCTATTCGCCATCACAGCCAATACACGCGGCGATGATGGGTTGATCGGGCACTGGCCATTGGCCGGCGATACCGACGACCATTCGCCGCACAAACTCAAATCAAATGCCGATCACGTCGATTTGCAGGTTGCCGGCCCCAGCGGCAAGGCGAATATCGCGGCGGGGTTTGACGGCCTCGAAAGTGTCATCGACGTTACGGACGACAAGACTCTGCATCTGGGAACGGGTGAGTTCTCGATCGCCCTCTGGGCCAACACTGACGAGGATTTGGATGACGCGCTGGGGGACTTGGTCGCCAAGTACGATCCGGCGACCCGCACCGGCTTCAACTTCGGCATCCTCAATCTTTCCGGAGTGACCTCAACGCAGTCCAATTATCGAAACCTGTATTTCGGTATCGACGCGGGGAAGATCGATTCCCAGTGGACCGACTGTGGACGTCCCGGCGACAATATGTACGTCTGCGCGCTGTGCGTCTATAAGGGGGACCTTTATGCCGGAACGTTTGAGCACGGCGCCGACCAAGCGGGACACGTCTATCGCTACGCCGGCGGGCAAGAGTGGGTGGATGTTGGCAGTCCCGATCGCAGCAATGCCGTTCAAACACTGGCGGTTTTCGACGGTCACCTGTATGCGGGAACCGGCCGGTACCTCGCCCGCGGTTCAGCGCTTCCCGAATCGCCGAACGAGACACCCGGCGGCAAGGTGTACCGTTACGATGGTCCCGGACGATGGATCGATTGCGGGAAACTTCAGAACCCTGAAACGGGCGAGTCGTTCACGACCGGTGGGCTGGTCGTCTATCGAGGGGCACTCTATGCCGGACCGTCGAAACATCCCGGCCGCGGTTTGTATCGCTACGAAGGGGGCCAGAGCTGGAAGTTCCTGGGCGACCCCGGGCACCGCGTGACCTATCCGGCGGTCTACAACGGCGCAATATACTTCGCCTCGCTCGACGGCGGCGGCGTCTCGCGCTACGACGGCGACGGCAAGATCGTCGAGGTCGGCAAACCGGAAGGAATCACACAGTCCTACGGGTTTACGGTCTACCGCGGCGATTTGTACGCGTCGACATGGCCCAATGGCGAAGTCTTTCGTTACGGCAGCGGTCAGGAATGGATCAATGTTGGCCGTCTCGGTGAAGAAAAAGAAGTGATGGGTATGGCCGTCTATAATGGTGGATTCTACGCCGGCACGCTGCCATTGGCCGAGGTCTACCGCTACGACGGCGATACGCAATGGACTCGCACGGGCCGATTGGATCTTACGCCGGACGTGATGTATCGTCGCGCCTGGTCGATGGCGGTGCACGACGGCAAACTGTATTGCGGCACGCTCCCTTCGGGACACGTCTATTCGCTGGAAGCAGGCAAGTCCGCAACCTACGACCATGCCTTGCCGTCAGGCTGGGTGCACCTGGCCGCCGTACGGGGGCCGGATGAATTGCGTCTGTACGTCGACGGCAAGTTGGTGGCGCACTCATCCAGATTCAAAGCAGCCGACTTCGACATCACCAACAACGAATCGCTGAAGATCGGCTTCGGAGCGCACGATCACTTCAACGGGCGGCTGGCCGACGTGCGGCTTTACAACCGGGCACTGTCGGACGACGACGTCGCGAAGCTAGCGGCCGCCGACTAAAGATGCCAACAATTGCTAAGCGAAGAGCGTGGGAATAGAAAAATGCGGCGCGCGAGCGGTGAATTCGCGCGCCGCATTTTCGTTATAAACCGGAGAAACACTTTCATCTTCTCTGGATGAAACTCATGCACGGCACAACTCTCACCTCACAGGCCACAAATAGCCTTAGCGATTTTTTCACCTTCCGCACCCCCTGCGGCGTGGACTACGATAAAGGAAACCGTTTGCGGCCCCTGATCCGATTGCATGAGGTTTGCGGGATACGCACGCGGGGCAAAATCGTAACCACAATATTTTTGAGCACGTGGCGAGTCTATTTTTCTTTGAATCGATGCCACACCATTCGGCGGTTCCTCGCCGGATAAGAAACACGTCTACTCGATCCACTCGCACCAGCCGGGCACGACGAACACGCAGACACCATGGAGACCATGCCGCGTGTCGTGCGACTTGAAACCACTCCTTCCCCGTAACCCGACCCCCTTGAAGTGAAGAATCCCATGCGTTCAAAATCCCCACGCACATCCGTTCGCAATTCGAAGAAAAAATCCAAACAACATCGCCGGAACCTGCACCTGGAGAACCTGGAAGACCGCCTCGTCATGTCGGCGAGTTTCGCCTCGATCGACGGCACGGGAAACAACCTAGATCACCCGGAGTGGGCCAGCACTTATGGACAACGGCTGCGTTTGACAACCGTCGAGTATGGCGACGGTATCTCCACACCGGCAGGCGAGGATCGACCGAGTGCGCGGGAGGTCAGCAATGGGGTTGTGGCGCAAGAGACACTTGTCGCCAATGACCGGCAGTTGACCGACCTGGTATGGCTGTGGGGACAATTCATCGACCACGATATTGACCTGACCGAGAACGGCGAACCGTTCGAATCGATGCCGATCACCGTACCTACGGGCGATCCCTATTTCGATCCGTATTGGACGGGCGAACAATACATCGACCTCAATCGTTCGATCTACGACTCTTCGACGGGAGACTCGGTTGGGAATCCCCGACAGCAAATCAACCAGATTACCGCGTACCTCGACGGCTCCGTTATTTATGGTTCCGATGAGGTCCGTGCGGCGGCGCTGCGGACATTTTCCGGCGGCCGGCTCAAGACCAGCGAGGGCGATCTCCTACCATTCAACGAAGCCGGCTTGCCCAACGCCGGCGGAACGAGCGCTGACTTGTTCCTGGCGGGAGACGTGCGGGCTAATGAAAATGCCGCGCTGACCTCCATGCACACCTTGTTTGTGCGCGAGCACAATCGCATCGCCGACGAACTCGCCGACAAACATCCCAAATGGTCGGACGAACAAATCTATCAACGCGCGCGAGCCTATGTCGTCGCAGAACTGCAGGCGATTACGTTCAATGAATTCCTCCCTGCCCTGTTGGGCGAAGGTGCGATTGCGGAATACCAAGGCTACGACCCAACCGTCAACCCGGGCATCAGTAACGTGTTCTCGCCCGCTGCCTATCGCTTTGGTCACAGTATGTTGTCGCCGGAGTTGATGCGCGTCGATAACAGCGGCGCCGTGATTGAGGCGGGCAATCTTTCCCTGCGGGACGCGTTTTTCGCCCCGGGTCAAGTGATCGACAACGGCATCGATTCCCTGCTCGCCGGACTGGCGCGGAACGAAGCGCAAGAGATCGACAACATGATCGTCGACGATGTGCGC
>CALFYU010000215.1 GCA_937952455.1 uncultured Planctomycetaceae bacterium | reverse complement strand
CGGATGGAGGAGGATGAAATGCCCCTCATCGCCGAGAAAATCGCCGAGGCCCGCGCCGAGGGGGATCTCAGCGAAAACGCCGAGTATCACGCGCAGCGGGAAGCGCAAGGGTTGCTGCAGGCTAAAATCAACCAATTGCGCACCAAGCTCGCCGACTCCTACATCGTCGACAAGACCAAGCTTCCCAAGGGAATTGTGACCTTCGGTTCGGTCGTCACCATCAAGGATCTTTCCGACGATATGGAAGAAAAATACGAATTCGTCGGCCCGGGTGAAGAAGACTATACCGGCGAGATCATGAAGATCCTCACCAGCAGCCCCTTGGCGACTGCACTGATGGGGAAGAAACCCGGGGACAAAGTCGAAGTCCCGCTCCCCAAAGGGACGGCCGAATACGAGGTCGTCGACATCGAGGACCCCGAAGACGCATAAAACACGTCTCGGACCCTCCCCGCCTGCGGACCGTTTCCTCAGCGGTCGAACTGGCGCAACTTCTATCTCTTCAAAGAGGGAAACAAGAATCGATGTCGCTGGAGATCTGTCCATCGGAAATGATCCGCCCACGGCGGAAGCTGACCGGAATTTCGGCGATCCTATTGCCGTTTGCCGAGAGCGGCGACGTCGACTGGCCCGCGCTGCGAGCGCATGTTGTCCGCACCGCCGAAGCTGGTTTGACCCCCGCCGTGAACATGGACACGGGGTTTTTGAATCTGATTGATGAGCCGACCAAGCGGCGCGTGCTGGAAACCACGCGCGAAGTCCTAAAAGGCGGGGAATTTTGCGCCGGCGCGATTTGCCTAGACGAACCGGTGGCTGCGTGGCGGGCGGACGAGTACCTGCGGCAAATGGAAATCATCCCGGAATTCGGCGGCACGCCGGTGATCTTTCAATCGTATGGAATCACCGGGCAAGACAACGCCGGAATCATCGCCGCCTATGAGCAGGTCGCCGCCGGCTGCGACCACTTTCTCGGATTTGAATTGACCGAAGACCTGTTGCCGTTCGGCAAGACGTACGACTTGGAGACCGATGCGGCGCTGTTGCAGATTCCGCGATGCATCGGCGCGAAGAACTCCGCGTTTCGCCGGGAGCCGGAATGGCAACGGCTGAAACTCCGCGATGAACTGCGGCCCGACTTCAAGATCTATACCGGCAACGACCTGGCCATCGATATGGTCATGTACGGCAGCGATTACTTGTTGGGATTGAGCACGTTCGGCCCGGATTACTTTGCCCGCCGCGACGCCTATTGGGAGTCAGGGGACCCGCGGTTTTATGAACTCAACGACTGGCTGCAATATCTGGGAATGTTCGCGTTTCGCCATCCGGGACCGGCCTATAAACATTCAGCGGCGCAGTTTTTGAAATTGCGGGGTTGGATCGACTGCGACCGCACCTGCCCCGGCAGCCCCACGCGTCCGGAATCGGACGTCCCCGTGCTGGCGGAGATTCTGCGGCAGCTCGACGCGTTAATGGCCTAACGTCTTTGTCGTAGGGCGCGTTGCTACGTACCCTGCGACAACGCGGCGGTTTCGGCAAACGGGAATCTTTTTTGGGGAACTCTTTCCCGCATTCGGTCGTCTCACAAACCGGGGCGTTCGTTCCCCCCTGCTTGAAGACACGTTTTCCGGATCCGTTCACGGAGGTGAAGCATGTCGCGCTGTCGGTGTCTCCCGCTCCTCGCCGCTTTAATCTGTTTGTTCGCTACTGCCGATGCCCACGCGCAAGTCATCGTGATCACCCCAGAGCGCGGTCCAATTCACCCGCCGATACCGCGGCCGGTGCCGATTCGGGGGGACTACGAAATCAAATCGGTTGACGTGCAGGCCGATATCCGCGATCAAGCGGCCGAGGTTCAGATCTCACAAGTCTTCGCCAACACCAGCAGCCGCACCTTGCAGGCGGCGCTGT
Organism: uncultured Planctomycetaceae bacterium; assembly: GCA_937952455.1. Lineage (GTDB taxonomy): Bacteria > Planctomycetota > Planctomycetia > Planctomycetales > Planctomycetaceae > Symmachiella. Next base: position 3,879 of record CALFYU010000215.1, on the reverse strand, counting down.
TTTTCCCGTTACCTGATGAGGCCTCGATCAGCGGCTTGACGTTGATCGTCGATGGCAAGGAACTGCCTGGCAAACTACTTCCCAAAGACGAAGCCCGGCGGATCTATGAAGAGATCGTCCGCCGCAGCCAGGACCCGGCCCTGTTGGAATACATGGGGCAGCGACTGTTTCGCACGAGCGTATTTCCCGTGCCGCCACACGCCGAACGCAAGGTCGAGATCCGCTACTCGCAATTGCTCAAACGACAAGACGGACTGGTCGATTTCACGTTGCCGCTGGGGAATTCCAAACATTCCAGCAAACCGATCAAGCAGCTCAACCTCACCGTCCGCGTGACTGCCAACGAAGCGATCAAGACGATCTACAGCCCGTCGCACGAAGTGGCCATCGAGCGGCCCGAATCAACGCGGGCGGTTTGCAAAGTGACGCTGAATGACGTTGCGGGGGCGGATGACTTTCGCCTGTTGTACGGAACCGAGCGCGGTCCCGTGGGCATGAACGTCGTCAGCTATCGTCCGGACAAGTCGGAGGACGGCTACTTCCTGTTGTTGGCCGCGCCGGAAATCGCCGCAGCCGAAGCGCAGTCCGTTCCCAAGACGGTCGTATTCGTCGTCGATCGCTCGGGCAGCATGAGCGGCAAGAAGTTCGAGCAGGTGCGCGAGGCGCTGCAATTCGTACTCAATCGCCTTGAGCCGGAGGACATGTTCAACATCGTCGCCTATGATTCCAAGGTGGAAGCCTTCCGTCCGGAGTTGCAACGCGCCGATGAAGCCACCATCCAGCAGGCGCGGGGATTTGTCGACGGCTTATATGCCGGCGGCAGCACGAACATCGACGGCGCACTGCAAACCTCACTCGGCATGTTGACCGATGCTGAACGGCCAAATTATGTCCTGTTTTTGACCGATGGGCTGCCGACGGTCGGCGAACAGAGCGACGTCAAAATCGCCCGGCGGGCCAAGCAGGCGAACACCGTCGGTGCACGACTGTTCAATTTCGGTGTCGGCTTTGACGTCAACAGCCGACTCTTGGATCGCCTGTCGCGCGAACAGCGGGGGCAATCAATCTACGTGCGCCCCAACGAAGACATCGAAACCCAAGTTGCTACTCTGTATAACCGTATCGGCGCACCGGTGCTGACCGATTTGGCGATTGACTTTCAGTTCCAAACGCCGCCGCCGTCCGGCGCCGCTGCGGCGATTGCTCGCACGTATCCTCAAGAACTGACCGACCTGTTTCGGGGGGAACAACTGATCTGGGTTGGGCGGTATCGGCAAAGCGGGGCGGTCAAAGTCAAACTTACGGGGAAAGTCGGCGCAGAACAGCGGAGCTACGAATTCGATGCGTCATTAATCGGCTATTCGGGGGATGAAACCAACGGATTCGTGGAAAAACTGTGGGCCTTGCGCCGCGTCGGGGAAATCCTCGACGACCTGGACCTCAACGGTCAAAACAAAGAACTCATCGACGAGCTGGTCGCGCTGTCGATCAAGCACGGCATTCTGACTCCCTATACTTCGTTTTTGGCGGAAGAAGAGACCGACCTAATCGCCAGGCAGCAAAATGCTCGGCGTGCCGGCGAAAATATTGATCGGCAACTACACGCCCAGGAATCGGGCCGCGGCGGGTTCTACGGACGCCGACGAAAGGCGGAACTCAAAACGGCGCAGCGATTTGCAAGCGGACTACGCATCGGCGGCCGCGCGGCCCAGAGCGATAGTCTGGGGACCCCGCCGTCGGATGGCTCGTCGACGCCGCGTTCGGTGCCTGGTTCGGGCAGCGGTCGGCTCGACGGAGACACTGCCGACGAATTGGATATGGTTCGCACGATCGGTCAAAAGACGTTTTTCCGCCGCGACGGCATTTGGCGGGACTCAACGGTGACGCCCGAACAGGAAAAGCAAGCTATTAAGATCACGCAATTCAGCCGCGAATACTTCGATCTGGCCGCCGCACACGGAAAATCTCTGGGCAAGTACTTAGCGTTCCGTGACCCGGTGTTGATCAACCTGGACGGTAAGACCTATCGCGTCGACCCTCCTCCGGATCGCGAATAGCGGCCTGTCGATCAACCAAGATTATAGAGCTTGGAATTGTCCGATTCGCACAGCGGCTTGCTGCCGTTGGAATCGGCCAAGACTTCGGCCAGCGTCGTATTGGCGAACGCCTCTTCGACCAGACTGATGGCCCGGTCCATGCGGTGATGCAGCGGGCACAGTCGCGTCCCATGTCCTGCGATATCCAGCGGACAGGTCTCAATGCGGCGAATGGGATCGACGGCGTTGACGACTTCTAAAAGCACCAACTCGTCGGGGGGTTTGGCCAACGTGAAGCCGCCGTGGGGGCCGCGCTGGGAATGGACCAATCCGGCGCGATTCAAACTCGCCATGACTTTCGACAGGTATGCGGCGGGGACCTTTGTCACTTTAGCGAGTTGTACGTTGGTTTGCGCATTTGGAGACTCATTGGCTAAACAGACGATGGCCCGCAGCGCGTATTCAACCGTTTGCGATAGCATTCCCTTTGTTTCCTTTCACGCTCCGTCACCGGTGCATTGAGCGCTGTACGTTCCGGATGACCATGCGGCGGAGTCTTGTTGTGCCTGCTACCGCTCGGCTGGCAATCGTTGGTTCGGCAAGCATTTCCCGCTGACGATCTTAGACATTGCTCCGCGCCGTGAAAAGTCCAAGCGATCAGACGGCTAGGTCGGCGCCTCAGCGTCCCGTGACACCGCGCGGTCGAGTTCCGGCCCCAGCCGTCCAGTCATTCCCAGGGCGAACATCCGATAATCGGCCAGCAGTGACCACAACGGATATCCAAACGTGGCCGGCTTGTTATGTTCAATAAAGAAATGACCAACCCAGGCAGGCCCGTACCCCGCCGGCAAAACCGCGAGCAACCACCAGGGTGATACGAAAATCCCCAACCCCAGAACGACCCACGCGGCAATCGTCCCGGTGTAGTGTAACGCGCGCGACAGGGGATGGCGGTGTTCGCCGAGATAATACGGCCAAAACTCTGCAAACGAAGAAATCCGCTCCGCCACGGCCTCACCCATATCACTTTGAATTCTCAAGCTCGACAATCCGTGTTGCGTCGGTGTCAATCCGTGGCTCGCAAAAACATCACGATTCCCATTCGCCCTGCAACGTGAGCACGAGGCGGCGGCCGGAGGCGTGGTTGCGGTGTTCGCAGAGGTAAATCCCCTGCCAGGTGCCCAGACACAGCCGCCCTTTGCTGATCGGGATCGTCAAAGAATTCCCCAGCATGGACGCTTTGACGTGCGCCGGCATGTCGTCGGGGCCTTCGCAAGTATGCACGTAGGGCCAGGTTTCCGGAGCGATCTTGTTAAACGCCATTTCCAGATCGACCTGCACGTCGGGATCGGCGTTTTCGTTGATGGAAATCGAGGCGGAGGTGTGCTGGATAAAGACGTTGAGCAACCCCGCGCGGACCTCCGCCAGGTCGGGAATCGCCTCGACAACGTCCCGCGTCACCAGATGAAACCCTCGCCGCGCGGCGGGGAGCGTGAGTTGGTATTGCCGAATTTGCATGTCGCACTCTTTGATGAATTGTTAAATCCGCGTTTGGGCAGGTTCCAAATCGAACCGATTAGTTTGACTGCCGTTGTACAAATACCCCAAAGGGGTTTGACATCATAGCCCAGGGTAAGCGGCGCAGCCGCGCCACCCTGGGAAACCGTTCGCCAACGTTTGGCAGAACCCTGAAGGGGTTCGATAACCTCCACATCGGCAAACTATCGCCCCAGGCCGCATTTGAACAACCCTTGGCGGATGATATCGCGGAATCGTATTGACGGAAGTGAGTCAACTGTCGAAAATCGCGAGGCTTTTGTCGTCAGCGGGAAATGAAGGCCTC
>CALFYU010000214.1 GCA_937952455.1 uncultured Planctomycetaceae bacterium | reverse complement strand
ATGGTGTGGTGACCGAGGCACGAGCGAATACGCAGTCTCGGGTAGAATTGGAGAATGGGCATATGGTCCTGGCCCACGTTGCGGGAAAGATGCGCAAGCACTTCATCCGTATTGTGCCTGGCGACCGTGTCGTTGTCGAAGTCTCGCCGTATGACCTCAGCCGCGGTCGCATTGTTTTTCGCGAGCGCTAGCGCGAACCGCCGACCCGGGCCGAATCGACGACAAACGATTCCGGCCCCGCCTTGCTGATCGCGCGTCGTTGATCGATCTTGTTGCCGCCGCGCCAATTTCGCGTCGCATGGAGGAGACCCAACCCGTGCCTGATGAGAGAGACGCTGCGCAGCCGCAATCTGCCGAGCCGTCACGGTTGCCGTTCGTGCAACTGTTCACCGACGGCGCCTGCCGCGGCAATCCCGGTCCCGGCGGTTGGGCGTACATTTTGCGCTATCCGGCCACCGGTGCCGAAAAAGAAGCCGCAGACGGAAATCCGCACACCACGAACAACAAAATGGAATTGCAGGCAGTCATTTCAGGCCTCAAGGCCCTCAAGCGGACCAGCCGCGTCGAAGTGATCACGGACAGCACGTACGTCGCCAAGGGGTGTAGCGAATGGCTGCCGAAGTGGAAATCGAACGGCTGGAAGCGGCGCGAGGGGAAGTCATTCAAACCGGTAAAGAACGTAGAACTCTGGCAGGAGTTGGACGCGCTGTTAGCGAGGCACACCGTCAAGTTCCAGATCGTCAAGGGGCACGCTGGGCATCCGGAAAATGAACGCTGCGACGAACTCGCCGTCGCCGCCGCGGAGCGATATCGTTAGGCGGTGCGACGCCGTATCATCCGATGCGATCTTTGCCCACCCACGGCCGCAGGACTTCCGGGATCACAATCGTGCCGTCGGCCTGTTGATAGTTTTCCCAAATGGCGATCAGTGCCCGCGTGACGGCAACCGCGGTGCCGTTGAGCGTGTGTGCGATCTGCGTTCCCTTCGCTTCGGGCGTCTTAAACCGGATCGCCAAGCGGCGGGCTTGGTAATCGGTGCAATTCGAAGCGGACGTGACCTCACCGAATTCCCCGCCCTCGCCGCGACCGGGCATCCAGGCTTCCAGGTCATACTTCCGATATGCCGGTCCGCCCAAGTCGCCGGTGGCCGTGTCGATGACTTGATAGGGAATTTTCAACGCTTGGAAGAAATCCTCTTCGATGGCGACGATTTCTTCGTGCACGGCGTCGGATTGATCGGGGCCGGTGACGGCGAACATCTCGACTTTCGTGAATTGGTGCACACGGTAAATTCCCCGCGTGGCGGCACCGTGGGCGCCTGCTTCGGTGCGGAAGCAGTGCGATATCACTGCGACCTTGATCGGCAGGTTCGCCGCTTCGAGAATCTGGTCCTTAAACATCCCTCCCAGTGTAATTTCCGCCGTCGCCACCAGACTTAGGTCGGTCTGTTCGACGGAATAAATCTGCGTCTCGGGACCGCGGGGGCTGAATCCGATGCCTTCCAGAACGGAATCGCGCGCTAAGTCGGGCGTCGCGTGCAGCGTAAAGCCGGCGGCGGCGACTTTTTGTAGCGCCAATTGAATCAGCGCCATTTCCATCAGCACGGCTTCGTTCTTGAGATAATAAAAGCCATGCCCGGCGACGCGCGAACCCGCTTCGAGGTCGATGAGATCGTGCTTTTCCGCCAATTCCACGTGATTGAGCGGCTGGAAATCGAACGTTGGGATGTCGCCAACTTGCCGTACCACGCGATTGGCATCGTCGTCTCCGCCGACCGGTGCGTCGGGGTGGGTCATGTTGGGGACCAGCGCCTGCTCACTGCGGAGTTCGGCCTCCAAGTCTCGCAGTTCGGCCTCGTTGGCGGCGATCTCTTGTTTGAGGTCCTTGCCGCGGGCGATCAACTCCTGCTTCTTCCGGGGATCGGATTCTTGAGGAATCTTGGCAGAGGACTCCTTGTGATCGTGCCGCAGTTTGTCGCCGGTGGTAATTAATTCGCCGCGTCTTTGTCGCAAGGTGACGATTTTTTCGATGTCCACCTGTACGCCGCGGTTGCGGCAATTGCGTGCGACTTCGTCGACATGGTCACAGATATATTGCAGGTCCAACATCGGGAGGGGACTCTCTACAAGTCGTTTCAAAACCCTCTGATGCGTCACGCGGACACTTTCATGAGAGGTTCTCGAACAAGCACAACCGGGTTTTGAAACTGGTTCTAGGCGATGAATCTGATTTCGTAGTTATTGTAGGGCAGGCTTCCGGCTGCCATGGGCTAATGTCCGTGCTGTTGTTTGAATTGGCAGGCGGGAGCCTGCCCTACCTAATCGGGTGAACTCTTATTACTACCTTGAATGGTGCGTCGCGACGCATCCTACTTTGGTTATTTCAGGGACAAATAGTGCCACAGGTGGGCGCTGGCGCGGGTACCGCGATGGAAGTCTTCGAGGTGAAAATGTTCATTGGGGCTGTGCAAATTGTCGGTGTTTTGGCCCCAACCCAACAGCAGTGTATCGATTCCCAGAATCTGCCGAAAGGATGCCACCACGGGGATCGACCCTCCCTCGCGAATCAAAACCGGCGGAGTCCCGAAGGCATCCTCGATCGCCCGGCTGGCGGCGACGGCGTACGGCCCGGACATATCGGCGACCATGCCGCCGCAGCCGTGTTGGTCGGTGAACTCCAGGACCAGCCCCGGCGGACAGATCGCCTCCAAATGCGTTTTGAGAGCGACTGCCAGCGCCTGCGGATCCTGATCGGGGACCAGCCGGCAGGTGATCTTGGCCGTGGCGAATGAGGGAATGATTGTCTTGGGGCCTTCACCTTGATACCCGCCATAGAATCCATTGATATCGCACGTCGGTCGCGCCCAGCGGCGCTCGAGCGTGCTGTAGCCCTGTTCGCCAAATGTCTGCTTGACGCCGATGTTCTTTAGGAAAGACTGATCATCGAACGGAAGGTTCGCAATTTGCCCGCGTTCCTCGTTGGTCAGGGGAAGCACAGCGTCGTAAAAACCGGGAATCGTGATGCGGCCGTTTTCGTCCACCAGCGAACCGACCATTCTGGCCAGGGCATTGACCGGATTGGCGATGGCGCCGCCGAAGACTCCGCTGTGCAGGTCCTGATTCGGACCCCGCAAGGTGATTTCACAGGCCATCACACCCCGCAGACCGTACGTGATTGCGGGCATGCCGGGCCCGTATTGACTGGTATCGCTCACCACGGCGACGTCGGCGGCCAGTTGTTCGCGGCGGTTTTCCAGAAACCGGTCGAGGTTGTTGCTGCCGACCTCTTCCTCGCCTTCGATAATGACTTTCACGTTGACGGGGGGCGACTCGTGGGTTTTGGTCCAGGCTTCGATCGATTTGAGATGCGTGAAGAGTTGTCCCTTGTTGTCGGTGGCGCCGCGGGCATAGAGGCAGCCGTCGCGCTCCTGCGGATCAAACGGGGGCGTCACCCAATCCGCGAGCGGGTCGGGCGGTTGCACGTCGTAATGACCGTAGACCAGCACCGTGGGAGCATCGTTCGCGACAGTCCGCGAGCCGTACACGATCGGGAAACCGTCAGTCTCCACGATTTCGACCACCAGACCAGCGTCGACCATCTGGTCGCGGACGAATTTGGCGGCTTTGTCCATTTCCGCCGCAAACGCCGAATCGGCACTGACGCTGGCGATGCGGAGGAAGTCTTTCAATTGTTCGACGTTCCGCTCCGCGTTTTCTGCGAGAAAACGGTCGACGGGTTCCAATGCACTCATCAGGGAGAGAGTCCTTCAACTTGGAGATCAAGTGGTGTGGCGCGACGATCTTAGCACGAAATGCGACGTTTTGAAGCCGGTTTCGCGCAACCTATTCTGACGACGATGATCCGGGCAGCGGCGCGGGGGGGACCAGCGAAGCCAGCGTGACCTGGGCGGCGAGTTTGCGCTGCGTGTCGCGGAGCCGTTCCAGCAGCGAGCAGTGCCGGCCGTCTCCGGCGCCGTCGGCCATGGCGAAACCGATGTCGATCAACTGATCGGCGGAGATTTGCTCGGGAGGCTGCGCCAACGTGACTGTTTCTTCGTCATGATCGAGTCGATGCAGCATCCCGGCATCGACGAGCCGGGAGAGAATCTGTGAAACGACGTAGGCGGGCAGGGAGGCTTCGTCCGCGATGTTATGTGCCGATGTCTGTTTTCCCCGGTTGAATCGCCCTGTCACGATTTCCATGACGGTCAGCACCGCTGCTGGATCAATCAGGCCCACGCTCTCACGCTTGCGTTCGATTTCATCCAGACGCCGGCCATGCAGCATTTGCAGCGCGGCGCTGACCTGTAAACCGAACAGCACTCCCAGCCACATCAGGTACACCCAGAACATAAACAGCGGCACCAGGCCAAGTGAACCGTAGAGGTGGCTGATTGTAAACGCGTTTGCCAGATAGACCCCCATGGTTCGCTTGCCGATCTCCATCAGCAACACAGCGACGAATGCGCCGATCGCGGCCGGTTTGGCGGCGACTTCGGTGTTGGGAACAAGCGTGTAGACGCCGAACATAAAGATCCATTCGATGGCTGCCACCCACAGAAAGCCGCCGATGTCGATCAGCCACTTCCAAGGGCGCTTGGATGATGCCGCCGGGGGCTGTTTTTCATTGGAGTCAGCAGGCGCCTTCGTCGTGTCACCGTCGGCTTTTTGGATCGGCAAAGCCGCTGTTTCATCCGTCTGCCGCGACTCGACGACGGCTTGATTGCCGTTGGCATTGAATAGCGAATCCACTTGTCCGTCGAGGTAGACCGCTAAGCCCAGTGCGGCGGGGCTGACGGTGAGAATGAACCAATATAAAGGGACGCGCCGCGCCCAGGACCGGCCTTCTGGGGCGCGATAGATCGTATTGAAGCTGTTCTCGATGGTGACCATCAGACTGATGGCCGCATAGATGATCAGCGCCATCCCGACCCATCCCACGGCGGCGAGATTGATCTCAGCCGCCTTGTCGATGAGTCGAATGATCCATTCCTTGAGATCGAGGCTTTGCGCGTCCTCACCGGCGGCCGCCGCGGTCCGGTCGACGGCATGGATTTTGTCCAGCCCGATATCGTCCAGGATGCGTCCAACCTGATGTTGGAAGTCGGGAATGCCGATGACCGCCCGCACGAGAATGGTCGCTACGATCAACACGGGCAGTATTCCAAAAAGCACGCGATAGGCGAGCGCAGCGGCCATCTGGGGAGCGCGGTCATGACGCAGTTGCCGTGCGCCGAACCGTGACAGATCGTACGTAAACAAGGCGGCGCGTTGCCAACGGTCCAGTTCGCTCCGCGGCTGCGTGACGACTCGTGTCAGCCAATGCACGGCATATTGAATGAATTGGCGGATCTTCTCGATCATCGCTACCGGTGCTCCAGTGTGGTTCTTTTCTGTATTCGGGAGACCCGAGCACAACATTTATCAGTGGTCATCAGCCGGCGGTCAGCGGCGAGAGATTACGGAGGAGTTTCGTCACACACCTGAGTCCGGCATTCATGCGAAAGCCTCAAGCCTGCTTCCTCGAGTCTCAAGCCTATAGCGGGGAGACCTGCGGTCGAGGGTGTGCGGGGTCGGGAGACCCGCGCACAACAGCCCCACGTAATAACCGTGGTTGCGTGTCAGTCCTCCGCTCCCAGTTCGCTGTTGATGACATCGATCATCTCGCGCAGCCGGCCGATCCCTTGGCGGTTGAAGCGAAATGCCAGCCGGGGAAGATCTTGGAGATGTTCATCGTCCATCTCCCATTTTAGCACACCGGTCTTCTCGATGCGGCCCCGTTCGACGATGTCGCCGAATTCGTCGTTGAGGCGTTCGACGAACGCGTCGCTCGGTTCGCAGTGCAGCCGCAAGACAAGTTTGTTCCGCACGTACCGCATGCTGTTGTACACGCTATAGAAGCCGAGTATTTCTTCCACCGCTTCGTCTACGTCGTCGGTGACGAGGAACAGGGACATGTCGGCCGGTGAGATCAATTCCCGGGCGAGTAGTTGTTCGGAAATGAATTCCAGCCAGGACTTCCAATAAATGCCGCCCGGTTCGTCGATGAATACGATCGGCATCATGTCCCGTTTTCCCGTTTGCACGAGCGTGAGGGTTTCAAATCCTTCGTCCTGCGTGCCGAAGCCGCCGGGGAACAAGGCGATGGCGTGGACTTCTTTGACGAACAGCAGTTTGCGGGTGAAGAAATATTTCAGATGGACCAGTTTTTCGTCGTCATTGATGATCGAGTTGGCATCCTGCTCGAAGGGGAGCAAGATGTTGACCCCCATCGACATTTCTTTTCCCGCGCCGACGTGGCCGGCTTCCATGATGCCCCCGCCGGCGCCGGTGAGCGCCATCCACCCCTCGGCCGCCATCTGCCGGGCGAATTCGACGGCTTGTTTGTACTCCTCGTGCTCGGGCTGGGTCCGCGCGGAACCGAAGATCGTGACTTTGCGGTGCTTGCGATAGGGCGTAAAAACTTTGAACGCGTAGCGCAATTCGCGCAACGCCCGGCTGAGGATTTTCAGGTCGCCCCGCGTCGCCTGGTCCCGGCCCAGTTTGTCGGCCGTTTCCTTGATCTCATCGATCAACTCTTGGTTTTCGACCGGCACGGTAAAGTGCTCGGTCGGCATCACGTTCATTTCCGAGAGATTCGGATCCGCCCGCTTCAATCGCCGCTTCGTCATGCTCGCCTCCCGATATGCGCAGTCAATCCATTTGTAGGAATGGCATTATAACGGTTGAGGCGGCGTGCGGGGCAAGGGGGGAATCGGGGTCGCGAGGATCGGCGTGGTTTGTGCTCTGCCGGAAGCGATGAAATCGGGGGAAATGGTAACCCGTACTATGCGCGATTACTTCGGCAGGCCGTCGAAGATTCTCAAAAAGCGCTAGGTTGTGCGCAGATGACTACTATGCTAAAGGCGAGGGTGCCGTCCAGGCCAATTTCTTCGGCCCGCGCGAGTAGTTCGGGACTTTCGCTGCCGGGGTTCAGCCAGACTTCCTCAGCGTCGGCGTCCTGGATTTCCTCCAACAAGCCGATGCCGACCATTGGCGGTACGTAGACGCTGATGCGGTCCAAACTATCGACCGGAATTTCGTCCAGCGAGGAATAGGCCTTTAGTCCTTCGATCTCCGCTGCGCCGGGATTGATGGGAAAGACATCATATCCCTTATCGCGATAGGCGCGGACCGCCTTGTTGCCGTATTTATTGCGGTCGGTGCTGGCACCGAGAATGGCGATCGTCGGTTTGGTCATATGGCTGTTCCTCAATAAGGGTCTTAGACGGCGTGCCTACCATTTTGCAGGGTGCGTCGCGACGCACCTTGATGCATGGGACACTGGGCATTCCAAATCAAAACGCATTCTTAGGCGAGCGGCATGCGTCCGCTTGCCGGTTGTGCCCGAAGTGGAATAGGGATGTTTGGCGTCTGACGGCATGGGAAAATCGTTCGCACTGCATTGGAAGGTGCGTCGCGACGCACCCAACGTTCGCTGTGCGAGGCGAACTCCTGGCCGCCGGATCAGCTCACGTCGTTGTTCGATGCCAGACGCTCGCGGAGATAGCAGGCGCGAGCCACGTTGCGTTCGCCCGATTCCAGAGCGGCGTTGCGGAGTTTCTGCAGATGGGCCGGCTGGGTGTGGATGAACAACTCGTTGACCGTCGGGATCTCCAGGTCGTCAATCAGTCCCAGGTTGATCCCCATCCGCACGCTGGAGAGCAGGTGCATGGTCTCTTCGGAGCTAATCGTCTGGGCGGTCCGCAGGATGCCGTAGGCCCGCGAAACCTGGTCGTGCAGGTCGCGGCGTTTCTCCCGTACTAGTGCCTCGCGATACTTCCGCTCGTAGCCGATGATCTGCGGAATTACATCTTTGACTTCGCGAATGATGTCCAACTCGCTTTTGCCGAGCGTCACCTGGTTGGAAATCTGATAGAAATCGCCCATCGCCTGACTGCCTTCACCGTACAATCCCCGGACGGCCAGGTGGATCTTCTGCAGCGCCTGGAAGACTTTTTGAATCTCCTTGGTGATCACCAGTGCGGGCAGGTGCAGCATCACGCTCACACGAATTCCGGTGCCGACGTTGGTCGGACAGGCGGTGAGATAGCCCAGTTGTTCGCTGAAGGCGTACGTCACTCGCTCTTCGAGGGAATCGTCGATGCGGTCGATTTCCTCCCAACAGTCTTCGAGAGCCAATCCGCTGCGGAGAACTTGAATCCGCAGGTGGTCTTCTTCGTTGACCATCAGGCTGACATTTTCGCCCGCACTGATGCCCACCCCCCGGGCGCCGCTGCTTTCACACAGTTCGCGACTGATCAATTGACGCTCGACGAGGAACCGGCGGTCCAAGTCCCGCATACTCTGGACTTCCAGGTACGTTAATGGTTCGGGCAGCCGCAACTGTTCGACGTGTTGCCGCAACAGGCTTTCAATATCCGCGCGGGTGGATTCATCGGCCCGGCTGAGAAACGGAAACTGCGCAAGGTTGCGCGCCAAGCGGATCCTGCTAGAGATGACGATGTCGGCTTCAGGCCCGGTGCCTCGCAACCACTCGCCGCTGGTGTGTGTGAGGTCATCCAGTTCCACAATCAAATTCCCCCAGGGGGACCGCTGTTGTTGCGGCCGGTTCCGCCGACTGCGCCCCGCAACCCGCCCGGAAGCCGGATACGACGCACGTGAACTGCAACTTTCATCGACACGCCGCCCGGCCGATCGTATTCAGGCCGGGCCTTCTATTCCGTCAATCTGCCTCGCCTGTGCCTTGAGACAATGCCGTTTCCATCGCCTGGATTTCATCCCGCAGCCGGGCCGCCTCTTCGTAGGATTCCTCCGCAACCGCCTTGCGCAACTCGCTGCGGAGTTTGATCAGTTGGTATTGCCGCTGGCTGTCGGAGGGGGCCCGTTTGGGAATTTTGCCGCAATGTTGGCGCTCGTCGTGGATGTTCTCCAACAACGCCTCCAACTCTTCGCCGAAGACGACGTAATCGTGAGGACACCCGAAGCGCCCCTGGCTGCGAAACTCGCGAAAACTGATCCCACAATTGGGGCAGACATTCTTATCCAGTTCTGCGAGATCTTTATCGCCGGATTCCAAATGCAGCTTGATCATCATCCCCTCTTCCGGCTCAGCAGGGGCCGACGGTTCGTCGGCATTGAGGTATTGCTGCGCGCAATCCTCACACAAATGGATTTCGTGCGGGACCTGCTTCACGAGTTCCGTGATATGCAAAGTCGCCGGCTTCGGGCATTTGCTGCATTTCTTCATCGAAACGGCAGTTTCAAAAGTTTCAAGGAGAACAATACGCGGCGACAGTCCGCCGCGAGTTGTTTAACAGGCGCTCGTCGGCAGATCACCTCCGCCGAAACGTCCATCAGTTCAATTCTATTCGGGACCCCCGGGGTGTCAAGCGACGCTTTTTCTGGCTGTCGCGCGTAAGGGCAAGCTGCTACTATGGATGCGTTTCCCGACCGCTTCCGAAGCGCACGTGCCGTAGAACCGGCCGCGGGGGCGCAGCGGGGGAGACGATTCGACGGCCGTTTCGTTTTCCGTGGTTTCGCCAGTCACTTCTTCGCGAGCAATCTAGGACGTCACTCCGCCCTGAAAACATATTACATCGTCGCCGCATTCAAGTACGCCCACTATGAAATACTATCCGGACTTTGAAACCTTTGCCAAACTGGCGGTCGATTCCGACGTCGTGCCGGTCTATCGCCAACTTGTCGGCGACACGCTCACTCCGTTGAGCGCGTACTGTGCTATCCAGTGGGGACCATGTTCGTTCTTATTTGAAAGTGTCGTCGGCGGAGAACAGATTGGACGTTATAGCATTCTCGGCGCCGATCCCTTTCTCCAGCTTGACGGCTACGGTAATCGGATCGTGATGACCCATCAGGATGGCCGTACCGAAGAAAAGGAATGTGATGATCCGTTGCGCGAGTTGGAAGATCTGCTTGGGCAATTTCGCGCGGTCCATCTGCCGGGACTGCCCCGTTTTGCCGGCGGCGCTGTGGGCTATGCCGGGTACGACACCGTCCGCTACGCCGAACATTTGCCCCACGCCCCCGAAGATGACCGCAAGTTGCCGGATCTGTCGTTTGCTTTTTACGACCGGATGGTGATCTTCGATCAGATCAATAAGACCGTGCTGGTCGTCGTGCACGCGCGGACCGACGGCGACGATTTGCGAGCCAACTACGATGCCGCCCGCAAACGGGTCGACGAGTTGTGCAAGCAGTTGCAGATGGGAGCGACCGATCTGCAGGTGACCGATATCAACGTCGGCGGCGAGACCACGCTCGAATATCGATCAAATTTCTCGCAGCCGGAGTTCGAAGCGGCGGTCGAAGCCTGCAAGGAATACATTCGGGCGGGTGATATCTTTCAAGTGGTGCTCAGCCAGCGACTGGAACTGGAAACACACGCGCGGCCGCTTGATATCTATCGCAGTTTGCGCGTCGTCAACCCCAGCCCGTTCATGTTCCTGCTGAAAACGCCGGCGGTGAATTTGATTGGCAGTTCGCCGGAGATCATGGTCCGCGTCGAAGACGGCCTCGTCACGATCCGCCCGTTGGCCGGTACCCGGCGGCGGGGCGCCACCGAAGCGGAGGACCAACGGTTAGCCGAAGAGTTGCTCGCCGATCCCAAGGAGCGGGCCGAACACATCATGCTGGTTGATCTGGGCCGCAATGACGTCAGGCGGATCGCCCAATACGGCACGGTGGAGTTGAGTGAGGTGATGGTCGTCGAAAAATACAGCCACGTGATGCACATCACATCCAACGTCACCGGCCAACTCGCCGACGGCCGCACGGCGCTCGATGCGCTGCGGGCCGGATTACCTGCGGGAACCGTCTCCGGTGCTCCCAAGGTGCGGGCCATGGAAATCATCGACGAGTTCGAACCACACCGTCGCGGTCCGTATGCCGGAGCGGTCGGCTATGTCGACTTCACCGGTAACATGGATACCTGTATCGCGCTTCGGACAATGGTCATGCAGGGCCAAACCGTCTACGTCCAAGCCGGCGCCGGAATCGTCGCCGACAGTGTCCCGGAGAGCGAGTACCACGAGACGCTCAACAAAGCGCGGGGCTTATTGAAGGCGATCGAGATTGCCGAGCAACAGTTGTAGGAGTGTCGCCGCAACTTTAGGGTCGCGTTGCGACGGGCCTTTCTTTCGCGGTACGGACGATCGACATTTGCCCTGTTGGCTGCCCATTGGCACGGCAAATCAAATCTTCACCCGTCGCGAGAGAACCTCGCGCAAAGGCGCCAAGACGCAAAGAAAATGGCGTTGGGCTAAAAGCTCGTTGCGATCGTGGCGCCGTTGCGTAAGGATTTTGTGATTCAAGATTGGCGTTTGATTTTTCACCCTCCGTTCCCGGCGGCCGATATTCGTGAGTTATCTCATCGCCGCTGCCTCTCTCAAAACCGAAGCGACATTGACACGTTTCGCCCCAAGCGGTACACACGCACGCTCATTCTCTCTCTCATACCCCTAGAAGAATTTCGTCACCGTCACATGACTCGGCAGGGAGGCCGTGCATGAATGTGGTTTGGTTGGCTTATCGTCTGTCCGTACTCTCGGTCGTCTCGTTCGTCAGCGGATGCTACTCGCCTGGCCGCGGATTGCAGTCCCCGCTGGCGGCGCTGGAAGATTCGCTGGTGTTCGCACCCGTGCCCTACCCGGACGGCGACTGGTCTCCCGAAGGCTTGGGGGTCGAGGACGTCTGGTTCGAATCGTCTGATGGGACCAACTTGCACGGCTGGTACCTGGCCCATCCGCAGCCGCGGGCGGTTGTGCTCTATGCCCACGGCAATGCCGGAAATCTCAGCCACCGCGCGTCGACGATACGAGAATTGCACGACGGGCACGAGCTGTCGGTGATGATTTTTGACTATCGGGGTTATGGCCGTAGCGAAGGCGTACCGAATGAAACCGGCATTCTGCAGGACGCGCGCGCCGCGCGGGCTTGGTTGGCCCTGCGCGACGGCATTGCCCGAC
>CALFYU010000213.1 GCA_937952455.1 uncultured Planctomycetaceae bacterium | reverse complement strand
AGTTGGGGGCCGCCGGTCTACAGCTGCAGGCCGATTGGCGGGCGACGTGGTGTGGTGTTCGCCGTCGTTTCGAGGACTCGCGCAGCGAACCGTTTTCGTGGATCGCTGTCGCCTATGCCGACTGGGAAGCGGCAAACAGCCCACCGCCGGGCGAAATCGCGATGGCCGCCGCGGAAACCCGTTGTCGCGGAGTGTTGTTCGATACGTTCACCAAATCGGGACGCGGATTGTTGGAGTGGCTTCCGCTGGCCGAACTGGCGGCGCTGGTACGCGACATCCGCTCGGACGGGCAGCTCGTCGCGTTTGCCGGACAGATTGCAATGACTGAATTGCCTGCTCTGACAGCCTTGCAGCCCGACATCATCGCCATCCGCTCGGCTGCTTGCGCTAACGGCGATCGGTCCGGCGCCATTGATGTCGAAGCTGTTCGACGCTTCAAACTGGCGATGTCGGGAGAACCGATCGCGACCTAATCGGCTGCCTCTTCCGCTTCGCCCATGTCCAATTGCCGCATCTTCCGGTATAAGTTCGAGCGGTGCAGGCCCAGGATGCGGGCGGCTTCGCTCATATTGCCTTGCACCCGCTTGACCGCACCGCGGATGAAGCGCTGTTGGAAGGTCTTGGTCGCATCGGCGAGGGACTGATCCGACAGATCGCCGTCCATGTCCGCCGAACCGCGATCGGGATTGAGGATGAATGCCAGATCGGAGACTTCGACCTTGTCGCCGGGTGCTAGGAACGCCACCCGCTCCATCAAATTCCGCAACTCGCGGATATTGCCCGGCCAGGAATGTGCCTGCAGGCGGCGACGGGCATCGGCGGAGATCTTCAGACGCTTACGTCTGGCTTGCGCGGAAAACTGCGACAAGAAAAACTCAGCCAACAAGATCACATCTTCGGGGCGCTCTCGCAACGGCGGCAGGTCCAACGTCACGACCCCCAATCGGTAATACAAGTCCTCGCGAAACTTTTTGGTGCGGACTGCTTCGGAAAGGTTGGCATTTGTCGCCGCCACGACGCGGACGTTTATTGGGATTGTCTGTGAACCACCGACGCGGGTGACGACTTTTTGCTCAAGCACCCGCAACAGTTTGGCTTGCCCACCCAGGCTCATGTCGCCAATTTCGTCGAGGAACAACGTCCCCCCTTCGGCCAATTCAAACTTGCCCTGCCGCGCTTCGTGAGCGTCGGTGAACGCCCCTTTTTCATGGCCGAACAGCTCGCTCTCCAAAAGTGTTTCGGTAAGAGCGGCGCAGTTGACTGCCACGAAGGGGCAGTCCCGCCGCGGGCCGTGGTAGTGCAGCGACTGGCTGACGACCTCCTTACCCGTTCCGCTTTCGCCCAGAATCAGGACCGGCAACTCCGTGGCGGCCAGGCGGGCAATCGTGTCTTTGAGCGCCATAACGGCCGGGCTTTCGCCGATGATCCTTACTCCTTCGGTGACTTGTTCGGTCAATTGTTTTTGCGTGCGCAGCAATTGCTCGCGATCCTGCGTGCTATGCAGCGCCGTGGCCGCCTGGATCCCCAATTGCGTCAGGCTCTCTTCGTCTTCGGCGGTGAAGCTCCCGTTGAGTTTGTTGATGACTTCAAAGGCGCCGATCAAATCGCCGTCGCCGTTGAGCAGCGGCACACACAAGAGGTTGTCGGTTTTGTATCCGCTTTCGACGTCGACTTTCTTATTGAACCGCGCGTCCTGATAAGCATCGTCGACGTGGATGGCCTTGCCGGTTTGAATCACCTCACCGACAATCCCCGCGCTGTCGGGCAGCCTCAAGGATCCCCCTTCCACGCCCAATGCCGGGCACGCGATGACCTGTTTGTGCTCCTGATCCCAGATAAAAATACTCGCGCGGTCGGCCTCTAATAGCCGCGTCGCTTCCTGGGCGATCAGTTCCAACAGCGGCTCGGTCTCGCGCTGCCCACTGAGTTGAGACGCGACTTTGAGAATGGCCTCCAGCCGTTCGTTCCGCTGCCGGCACGATTGATAGCGCCGCACCGCAGCCACGGCCGAACCCAATCCCCAGCCGAGCATCAGCGCCGACCCGACCTGCTCCCGACGGAGATCCCGTCCGGAAAAGAGCAGCAATTCGCCGGACAGGCCCGACTGCGAAAACGGGACGCCGATCAGCGGCCAAAACTCATCCTCATCGGGCGGAGGGATAAACATCCCTGCGCCCGAATCGAGCGCATCATCCAGTTCGTTGAACGGCAACTCCAGCAAGTTGATGTGGCCGAATTGCGCCGACAGTTCCCATTGCGGAGTCTTGCGAACCAGGCCGACCCATTGGGCCTGTAATTCGCTGGCGACATCGGGCAATTGGCTTTGCAGGAGTTCCTCTTCGTCGTCGGCCCGCAGCGCCGCATCTAACAGACGCAACGTAAATTGCCACTCTCGCGTCCCGGCCTCCTTGCGGTCAAACCACGGTGTTTGCTGAAGCTTCATGACGGCAGGATGTCCGATCTTTCAGTGGGGAACGTCTGTTACGGCGACGGTGGCCGAGAGCGTTTCTGGCATTGGTTTTGCCAACTGGTCGGCGCCCTCACCCCGGCCCTTTCCCAAGGGGAGAGGATGGAGTATGCTGGCGCGTCCCGGCGGACCGGGTGCAACACCGACGTCACCTGTCTGGCGTCAATCTGTCATCGCAACGATACCCGTGGATCAAACGGATTGCAACGTTGGCGAGTCGGCGCGTGAATTGCGCCGGGGGAGACCTTCGGTCGGGCATGTGCGGGGTCGGGAGACCCGCGCACAACTTTGCCGTTCTTACGGCCTAATGACAAAAGCCTTCGGCTCCGTCCTCAAGCCTGTCCCCTCACGCCTCAAGACTCCGTCACACCGCTTTCATCTCGCTAAACGGTTTGGCTTCGTAGGCTTGTCCGGAGAACTCAGCCAACAGGCGCTGGTCGTCGTTGGTGAGGGTCAGGTCTTCCGACAGCACGGCGACGTTGTCGTCGATGTCCTTTGGAATGGAGATGCCGATGTTTAGCATCGAGACTCGCTCGTCGTCGAGCACCCAGCGAATCGCGGCGCCGGGCAATTTCTTAACCCGTTCGGCATCAAAGCCGGGCACGAGGTTTTGAGCATTGTGGCTGAAGACGCCAGCGCCCATGACCTTCATCGAAACGATCGCCATCCCCAATTCGTGGGCCCCCGCCAGGCAGACGGCGCGGTGTTGAATGTTACGGTGCGACAACATCGTGTCCAGGCCGCGATTGAAGTGCGCGTAGGCCAACAGCACTTGGTCGAATCCGCCGGTGGCAATCATTTTCGCGACGTCCTCGAAGGCGACGTGCGTCGTCAAGCCGATGAATCGCAGCAGTCCCTCGTCCTTGAGCTTCAACAGTTGTTCGTGGATTTTCATCGCTCCCACAAAGCCGGCCCTTTCGATCGCCGGACTGTGGATTTGGGCGCAGTCGACATAATCCGTTTGCAACTCTTCGAGCGATTTTTCGAGGCTGGCGCGAGTGTGCGTCGGCCGCGGATCGGCGATCTTCGTGGCGATGTAGACGTCTTTGCGAACGTCCTTTAGCCCCTGGCCCATGATCGTTTCGCTCTCGCCGTACACGCGGGCGGTGTCGAAATAGCGCACGCCGCGGTCATAGGCATAGCGGACCATCGCCACCCGTTCTTCAAACGGCAGCACACCGACGCCGTACTCCTTTTTCCATTGCTGAATCATGGCCGACCCGCCCATTCCCAGCACGGGCAACTTCCAACCGGTTTTGCCGAACGGTTTGACGGGGATCTTTCCTGATTGCGGCGTGGCGGTTTCGTCGGCCGATTTTGCGGCGTCGTCTGCCCGGGCCTGTGCGTCAAATATGCCGCTACTCAAGGCCGCTGTGGCCCCTCCCAGCATCACTCCCGACTTCAAGAATTCGCGGCGTTTCACGTCTCGGTCGGGCGTGGTCATCGGGTTTCCTTCTGAATTGTTCCGAGGTGCGGGGAGAGTCACTGGACTTGCCAATTGCATGGATTATCCAAGCAAGAACGCCCGATATCAATGCGATTCACGGGCACAGCACCACTTTACCGTTGCTGCCGGAGCCTTTATCATCGGCCGCAATCACAACTGGTAGTACGTAGGAAACCGACGATCGTATGGCTGTATTGCTGCAAATTAGAGACGCGCACAAGAGTTACGGTGAACAGACGCTCCTGGACGGTGCCGAGGCGACGATTATTGACGACGTCAAAGTCGGATTCGTGGGCCGCAACGGGGCCGGTAAGTCCACGTTATTGCGGATCTTGTTGGGCGAAGAGGAACTCGACAGTGGCGAAATTATCCGCCATCCGCAATTAAAGCTCGGCTATTTGCGTCAGCACGACCCGTTCTTGCCGGGGGAGTCGGCGCTCGACTTTTTGATGCGCGACAGCGAGCAGCCCGACTGGAAGTGCGGCGAAGTCGCGGGCGAATTTGAACTCAAAGGGGCCTACCTCGAAGGCCCGGTCGCGGAGTTATCCGGCGGGTGGCAGACGCGGGTTAAGTTGGCGGCCCTGCTGCTGCACGAACCGAATCTGCTGCTGCTGGACGAACCGACGAACTTTCTTGATCTCCGTACGCAGATTCTGTTGGAGCACTTTTTGCGGCACTTCAAGGAGGCCTGCTTGATCGTATCGCACGACCGGGCGTTTCTGCAGGCGACTTGCGAACACACCCTCGATTTGACACGCGGCAAACTGACGATGTATCCCGGGCCGATCAATGCCTACCTGGATATGGTCGCCGAGCAGCGCGAGCGCGACGAACGGACCAATGCCACGGTCATCGCCAAGCAAAAACAACTGCAGCGGTTTATCGATAAGAACCGGGCGAATGCGAACACGGCGTCGCAAGCGCGATCCAAGGCGAAGCAACTTGAGCGCTTACAGACGACCGAAATCGAGAGTGATGAACCGACCGCCTTCATCCGCACGCCGATCGTCGAACCCCGCAAGGGAGCCGCGATTCGTTGCGAGAACCTGGCGATCGGATATCCCGACCATACCGTCGCCGACGACATCAACCTGGAGATCGAATACGGTGAGCGGGCAGCGATCGTCGGCGACAACGGACAGGGGAAAACAACCTTTCTGCGAACGCTGGTCGACTCACTCAAGCCGAAATCGGGGGACGTCCGCTGGGGCTATCACTGCGACGTCGGCGTCTATGCGCAGCACGTGTACACGAGTCTGCCAGCCGACCAGACGGTGCAGCAGTACCTCGAATACCACGCGCTGCCCGGTACGACCACGCAGGCGATATTAAAAGTGGCCGGCTCGATGTTGTTCCGCGGCGGTGCGGTGAACAAGCAGATCTCGGTGCTTTCCGGGGGGGAACGGGCGCGGTTGTGTATGGCGGGGCTGTTGCTGGGTGATCACAACGTGCTGGTGCTGGACGAACCGGGCAACCACTTGGACGTCGATACGATCGAAGCCCTGGCCGCGGCGCTGGTCGACTACCAGGGGACAGTGGTATTCACCAGCCACGACCGGTATTTCATGAAACGGGTCGCCACCTGCGTGATCGAAGTCCGCGACGGCCGCGTGACGAATTACGGCCGGGACTATGAGGCGTATTTGTTTGCCGTCAACAAGGAGATTGACGAGGGGGAACGGGAACGCAACGCCGCCATGTCCAAGCCGCTGCCGGGCAAGCAACTGCAGACGAAAACGAAGACGGCGCGGCGCGATGAACGCAAGGTTCGCAAGGAGCAATCCAAGACCGAAAAAGCGATCGCTCGACTCGACGATGAAAAATCGACCCTCAACCAGCAACTGCTCACCGTCACCGACCCGGACGAAGCCCTGCGGCTACACAACGAAGTCAAGCGGCTCGAAGCGGAATTGGCCGACGCGGAACAGCGGTGGTGCGAACTTCAGGAAGAGCTTGAGTCGGCTTTTTAGAGGCGGGCTGCTTTTCGTCCCCTCAGAACGGCGAAGCCGTGAGATAAAGGCCGGGTAGCTCCGCTGACATGTCGGACTGAGCCATTGTCGAGTTTCTCGCCCCCCAATTTTTCCCGCCAGCAAGTTTCACTGGCCAAATCCCGCCGGCTCGCTACAATTCGCCCTGAATAGACGCGTATGCCAACCAAAACACGTGCTCCAGTGCGGCACTTGGGCGACTTGGTGCCGCTGTTGTTGTGGTCGGACGGTTTCGGCGAAGTGCTCTCCGCGCTCCAACGGGGTGACAGCGGGACAATCGACGGAGCCTGGGGCTCAGCCTGCGCGCTGACCACCGCGGCCTTGGCCGGTAAGGCGCCCGGCACGCTGCTGGTCGTGCTTCCCCGCATCAGCGAAGTCGACGACTTTGCCGACGACGTCGCCGGTCTGAGCGGCTTGGAGCCGCATCTGTTCCCGGCGTGGGATACGCTGCCCAAGGACCATCGCATCACGGACGAGACCTTCGGGGCCCGCCTCCGCGTGCTGCGGGCAATGGCATCCGACGCGCCGCCGAAGATTGTCGTCACCAGCGTCCCCGCCCTGCTGCAGCCGGTCCCCAGCCGCGACGAAATGGCCCGCGGCACGCGGACGTTTGCCGTCGGAGACGAAATTGATCCCGAACAACTGGTGCGGGAACTGGTCGCGCTGGGATTGGAACACGTCACCGGCATCGAAATGCCGGGCGAGTTCAGCATCCATGGCGGGATTATGGATATCTATTCGCCCGATGCCGAAAATCCGCTGCGGCTGGAGTTCTTCGGGGACGAATTGGAATCGATCCGCACATTTGACGTCGAAACGCAGCGGAAGTTGGAGGATCTCGAGCAGGCATCCATCACGCTGGTCACGCCGCCGATGAGCAATGATGACTCGAACGGCGATCGGTTGGCGGGAGAACATTTCCTCGATTATCTACCGGCGAATCCTTGGATCGCGCTGGTCGAACCGACGGAACTGGTCGGCGAGGGAAAGCACTACCTGGAACGGCTGGACGACCCCCGCGGCTACTATCAAGTCGACGCCACGCTGGCGCGGTGCATGAAACATCCGACAGTCACGATTTCCGCGCTGGCCGGGGACAGTCTGGAAGTGACTTGCCATTTGCGAATTGAATCGGTCGAACGGTTCAGCGGCCGCGCAGGAGAGGCCATTGAAGAACTGGGTACGCTGCTGGCACATGACGAGCGGGCGGTGATTGCCTGCCACAATGAGGGGGAACGCGATCGCCTCGGCGAGTTAATCGCCGAAAGCAAACTTCCCGCAGCCGGACGAATCTCACTGTGCGTCGGGCGGCTGACGGCCGGATTTCGCATGGTCTCCGAGCGCGTGATCGTTGTCAGCGACCACGAGTTGTTCCACCGGCACGAAGTCCGCCGGGCGGTCAGCAAAAAGGCGGCGGTCGAGTCGCGGGCGATTGACAGTTTCCTGGAATTGAGCGAAGGGGATCTGGTCGTCCATCTCTCCAAGGGCATCGCCCGCTTTCGTGGAATCAAGTTGTTGGAGAAAGGGGACCAGAAGGAAGAACACCTCGAACTGGAATTCCACGGAAAGACGCGGGTGTTCGTCCCGGTTTCGCTGATTCATCTCGTTCAGAAGTACGTCGGAGGGGCGAAGTCGGCGCCCAACCTGTCGCGGCTGGGATCCAAGAGTT
The DNA here is from genome assembly GCA_937952455.1 of uncultured Planctomycetaceae bacterium. GTDB lineage: Bacteria > Planctomycetota > Planctomycetia > Planctomycetales > Planctomycetaceae > Symmachiella. The sequence continues at coordinate 4,413 of CALFYU010000213.1, read as the reverse complement.
GGGAGCGGAAGAAACAGGCCGTCGAAGAGGCGGTCCGCGATTTGGCGGCGGAGATGATTCAGCTCCAGGCGGCGCGGCAGACTAAGTCGGGACACTCCTTTCCGGCCGACAGCCTGTGGCAACGGGAGTTTGAGGCGTCGTTCCCTTACACCGAGACGCCCGACCAATTGACAACGATGGAGTCGATTCGCGGCGACATGCAGCGGCCGCAACCGATGGACCGGCTGATATGCGGCGACGTTGGTTACGGAAAGACTGAGATGGCAATCCGCGCCGCATTCAAGGCGGTCGACTCGGGTAAGCAAGTGGCGGTGCTGGTCCCCACGACCGTGCTTGCCGAACAACACTTCCGCACGTTCAGCGAACGGATGGCCGAGTATCCGTTTAACGTCGCCGTGCTGTCGCGATTCAAGACCAAAGCGGAACAGCGGGCGATTTTAGCGGATCTCAAATCGGGCGCGGTCGATTTGGTGATCGGTACGCACCGGCTCGTGCAAAAGGACATCGAATTCCACGACCTGGGCCTGCTGATCATCGACGAGGAACAGCGGTTCGGCGTGGCGGCCAAGGAAATGCTCAAGCGGTTGCGGCTGGAAGTTGACGTGCTGACGATGAGCGCGACCCCCATTCCCCGCACGCTGCACATGTCGCTGGTCGGGATCCGTGATATTTCGAACCTGGAAACGCCCCCCCGCGACCGGCATGCGGTCGAGACCCGCATCTGCCGCTTCGACGGCGAGTTAATCCGGCAGGCGATCATCCGCGAGATGAACCGTGGCGGGCAGATTTATTTTGTGCACAACCGCGTGTATAACATTTACACGATCGAAGCCCGCATCGGGATTGTGCAAGGACCGATGAAAGAAGGAGAGTTGGAGCCGGCGATGCTGGCATTCGTCCGCCGCGATACGGACGTCTTAGTGGCCACGACGATCATCGAAAGCGGGTTGGATATCCCCAACGCGAATACGATCTTCATCCACCAGGCCGACAAATATGGCTTGGCCGATTTGCACCAATTGCGGGGCCGTGTCGGGCGGTATAAGAATCGCGCCTATTGCTATCTGGTTTTGGAAGAGGGCCGCTCGCTTTCCAGCACGGCGGCGAAACGCCTCAAGGCGATCGAGGAATTCAGCGACCTGGGGGCCGGTTTCAAGATCGCGATGCGCGATTTGGAAATCCGCGGTTCGGGGAACATCCTGGGCAATGAACAAAGCGGCCATATTGCCAGCGTCGGTTACGAGTTGTATTGCCAACTGCTGGAAAACTGCGTCCGCACGATGACCAATCAGCCGCTGCGGCAGATGGCGAACGTGGCCATCGACCTGCCGATCTCGGCCTACTTGCCCGGTTCATATGTCCCGCCCGGCCGGGCCAAGATCGAAGTCTACCGCCGCCTGTCACGGACGCAGGACTTCGAGCAGTTACAGGAGTTTGAGGCGGAATTGTTGGACCGTTTCGGACCGATTCCGCCGGAAGCGAAGCGACTTTTGGAACTGCGGGGTCTGCAATTGATGGCCCACTTCTGGCAGATCGACGACATCCACCTGGAAGAGCAATACGCAGTGTTCTGTTACCGCGATGCGAAGAAGATTCAGCAGTTGAAAGTCTTTTCGCGCAATCGCCTGCGGATTGCCGACGGACGGTCCGCCTATTTGCCGCTGGCCAAGTCGCCGACGCCCGATGAAATCTTCGACGACATCATCGCCGTGCTCCGCCCGGGTGAATCGCCCTAACCGCCCGTCGCTGGCCGTCGCAATGCAAGTTGCTGTCTCGCAGCCACTTGCGGAAAATTCTCCAAAATCATGCCCGGTTTTTCGCCCGGTTGTTGATCCTGTTATTGCACGGCAATCGCCACATGTCTCACCCCTGAGACAACCCATCGGATTGCCTTCCCTCGCCCTCCTGAATCCTGGCCTGCGTGTGTCGCTCTGCGGCCGGAGATTTTTACACCGCCACCTACTCCAACCTCACTGCACAAGGAAACATCATGGCCTTGAATAGCAACCGGTTGCACCAGCGTTTGATGCACTTTGAAAACCTCGAAGAGCGCCGGCTGATGGCGGGCAGTGTCGACATTCGCCTCGACGGCGCCAATCTGGAGGTCACTGGCACCGCTGATCGCGACAAAATCAGCGTCTACTACGACGACAGTGGCCAGACAATCCATGTGAAAACGTACGATTACCTTGATGCTTACGGATGGGTCGAGGCGCAGCATCGGGAGTTCGACGCCGACGATATCTCCTTCATCCGCATCCGCGGCGCGGGCAGCGACGACATTATCTACAACGCCACCGAAATTAACTCTGAGATCTACGGCGGCGCCGGCAACGATTGGATCTACGGCGGCGCCGGTGTCGACTCCATCTACGGCAAAGACGGGGACGACACGATCTACGGCAACGGCGGAAATGACTATCTCCGCGGCGATGATGGTGATGACCACATCAAAGGGAATCGCGGCGATGACACGGTCGATGCCGGTACAGGCAACGATTACGTTGCCGGCGGCCGAGGGAATGACATCCTCTTGGGTGGCGCTGGGAATGACACACTCAAAGGCCGCCATGGCAACGACTTTCTCGCCGGCCACAGCGGAAATGACCGGATCTACGGCGAAGGTGGACATGACACGCTGTTGGGCATGGAAGGCAATGATTGGGTCGTCGGCGGACACGGTGACGACCTGCTAAAGGGCGGGAGTGGAAATGACACGTTGCTTGGCAACTTGGGCGACGATCGGCTGTACGGCGAAGGTGGCACCGATTATCTCAAAGGCCAGGACGGCAACGACTACCTGAACGGTGGAGACAAGTACGGCAGCGACGGTGAACGCGACTACATGTGGGGCGGCACCGGGGCCGATACGTTCGTGCAACACTGGCACTTCGGCTCGACGGGCGGCTACCGGGGCTTTGTGATCGGATACGCGGAAGAGATGATCTATGATTTCAACGGGTTTGCGGGGGATAGGTACGAATAGGCCGCCCAGTGTCTCCACCTGTGCGTGCATCGTGCTCTCATTGATGAGACGTTAGTGCGCTGATGTGCAAGCGTTTGACAACGCCCGAGAGATTCGGGTGTTCCTTCGAGTGCCCATGGGCGTTCATGAGGAGTCGCAGGTAGAATTCGCGCACGCCTTGGAACTGGGGATCTTTGCCGGCATCGATGGTCAGGTTTTCCTTAACCCAGCCGTTGACGTCGCCTTCCTTCCCAGCCGTATTCACTTCGTGACGCCAATGCTCGCCGTCGGTGGAAATATCGAGGTATTGGTTTGTTCCCAGGTGAATTGGATTGGCCTGCCCCTCGACTTGCACTTTAATATTACGCAGCGGTTCGGCATGGGCGACTTTCCAAATCAGAACTCCGGCCGATCCGCCCGGACGCATGCGAACGCCGATTTGTCCGTTCGACCATTCGATTTGCGATGCATTGGTCAGGTCAGCGATCCAGCGGAATTTCTGTGAGAGAAACCGTTCGTCATATTCCAACCGCCGGCCGTCAGCGTCGCTGGGCTGCAGGCGAACCAGCTTCTCCTGGGGCGCGGCCAGCCCCGCTTCGATCCTCAGATTATCGCACCGCACGGACGGTGCCGCGTCGGGCAGCGTCTTTCCCGTGATCCGCACACGTACGCGAAAATCACGGACGCGCGCGAATCGGTTGTCAGCTGACGATGTCAACGTAATCCGCTGCGTTCCCTCCTTGACTGCGGACGCAGCATTGATCCAATCGCTCCCGTCGGTGGACAATGCCAATTCCACCTTGCCGTCTTGTTCGGGGTCGGTCACCACGTCCAGACTCACTTGCGGGTGTTGCGCGAGGATCTCGCCCTGGAAGCGGTACTCCAACGAACTGTCGATATCGCGCCCGCAGAACCCCCGCACGGCCAATGTCTCTCCATCCATAACGAAGTTTCGAAATCCGGTCATCGATGCGGTATCGATGCACTTCTCGTCGGCAAAGGCATCGGCAAAAACCAGCCGATCTCCCGCGGTCGGTCCGATCTCAAGCACGTCGCCAGTCCCCAAGTCGGCCGAGTCGAAACCCGCGAAATCTTCCGGGAGATTGCGTACGCGCTCGATGTGGTCCCACACCCAATGGTTGATCCGATCGATCTCCGTTTGCGGCTCTGTGCGACGGCCGCCAAAATGGACGCTCGTGCCGTGGATCCAGAAAAACGCCACTGGCAGATTGAACTCGACAGCCGTTTCCAACTGCGCTGTATTGACCGCCCATTCACCTTCGGTCATTTCTTTGTTCGCATCCATTTGCGCAGCCCAGGGCATCACGACCAGGGGAACGCCGGAGATCAGGTACTTGCGGACCATGCGTCGAAACGCCGGTTGCCCCAGGAAGTAAAGATCGATGACCCAGCCGTCGGCCGGAATCCAGCCTCCCGACGAAGGCACC
>CALFYU010000212.1 GCA_937952455.1 uncultured Planctomycetaceae bacterium | reverse complement strand
CGTTTGATGTCGAATGGGATGCAAACACGGGGGCAGCGGGTGAGAAGACAGAATTCCCAATAGCGCGTCGTACGGCATTCGGTGGAGAGCGTCCCGAAGAAGGGGTGCGCGTTCGCCTGATCACCTTTTGAGCGGGCCGGTCTTATGTTCATTCGATTTGTTAAGTTAATGTGTGTGGGCCTATGGATCGCTGGGTTCGTTCTTTTGGTCATGTCCTACCAGACGAACCGCGAGACTGATCGGCTCAGCAACGAAGTTACCGTTCTGGCCAATGGTACCAAAATCTGGGGCCGCAATCGTGAAACGGGCGAAAGAACGCCGAAAGTTATCGCCAGCGAATACAAGGCGCGCCGCGAGTTAATCGGCGGGATATCCGCGATCATGTCAGGTGCTCTGATCGGTCTGGTGGCTTCCATATGGGGTCACAAACGTCCCCGTCGACGGAAGGGCTCACGTGGGGAAATGAAGTCCGATCACCTGGCCAGTCAATTCCACCGCTCACGGTCCTCTTCGCCACGCCAATCGTGACAAGGCCCATTTGGCCGCGACCGTCTGATGCCGATGGCCTCGCATGCCTCCCGGATGTCGGCGGAACTGCTTCGCTAAGACTGATGATCATTCGCAAATCTCATCCCGCCCTACTCCTCGCCGCGACGTCCTTGCTGGGCGCCCCGCGTTGTAACTTTCGGCGAGGACATGTATGACTCGCATTGCCCAACAAACACCCGGACCGAACAGCGCGAATGAAATCTCGCTCTCGGATTTGGACCGCGTTCAGGACGTGCGTGACAAGCACGAACAGGTCAGCCGTCTGCTCGAATCCCGCGGCTGGGACGCTTTGTTGCTTCAAAGGCCGAGCAATTTTTCGTGGATGACCTCCGGTGGGGACAGCTCCGGACGGGGCATGGGCGAACCGTTGGCGGCGTTGTTTATAACGGTCGACTCGCGGTTGGTAATTGCCAACAACTGCAATTCGCCGCAGATCTTCGACGAAGAGATTCCCCAACTCGGTTTCAGTCTCAAAGAGCGCCCCTGGACCGAACCGCCGCATGTCTTACTGGACGACCTGTGCCGCAGCCGCGTCGTCGCCAGTGATACGGGGGATCGTGAGACCGTCGATGCGTCAGCTGCGATTCGCGAATTGAGGCTCAAGCTGACCAGTCTGGAGCGGGCGCGGATGCGGATTGTGGGACGGCACGTCGCGCATGCCGTCGAAGCCACCGCACGCACGCTGGAAATCGGGCAAACCGAAGCGGAGATTGCTGGTCAGCTGTCGCACCGCTTGATCCACAGGCAGGTGACCCCGGTCCAACTGCAGGTAATGGCCGACGGCCGCGGCGACCGCCACCGTCATTGGAGTTACGGCGGCGATCCGCTTCGCAAATGGTGCGTCATCTCCGCCATTGGATCGCGGTGGGGCGTCTGCGTCGCCGCCACGCGGACGGTCTGTTTCGGGCAGCCGCCGCAGGACGTGTTGGAGGCCTTCCAGTCGGCGGCCATGGTGGAAGCCACCGGCATATTCTTCTCCCGGCCGGACACTCCCATGAGCAAGCTCTTTGCGCGGGTCAGCCGCATCTACGAAAAATTCGGCCACGACCGGCAATGGCGGCTGTGTGATCAAGGCGAGATCATCGGCTATGAGCCGTGCGACTTGCCAATATCCCCCACGACACATGTCCCGCTGGCTGCCAACATGGCCGTGCACTGGCATCCGACGATCGGTCCCGCCAAATTGGGGGACACGATCTTGATCGCCGAAAACGGCTACGAACCGCTGCGTCCCACCGAAGGCTGGCCGCAACTGGGCGTCGCCGTCAAAGGGGTCTCAATCGAATGCCCCGACCTGCTGATCCGTGAACCGTAAACGGTGATGCATTCACGCGACGTGCGCGTAAGGCGTATAGCCTACGCCGCCTAGTTCGGCGATGCGGGCCATCATCAGGTCGGTGACTTCGTGTAGCACCTCCTGCGTCGGTTTTCGGTCATAGTACGCCGACAAGTCGATCGGATCGCCGTAGGAGAGCCGCACCGGACCGAAATTGTAAAACGGCTGCACCATATTCTCGCCGCCGGGGGAATTGTGGATGTACACGGGAAATACCGGGACCTGGGACCGGATCGCCAACCAGGCCATGCCGGGGTTTCCCGGCTGCAGATCCCGTTCACGATTGATCGCTCCCTCGGGAAACACGCCGAGCAGTTTGCCCTCTTTCAGACGCCGGAGAGCCGCGCGCGTGGGGGCCAAGTCCTTGCCGTTGCGCTCCACCGGAATGCACTGCATGGCGACGGAAATCCACCGCAAGTATTTCAATTCGTAGTACTCGCGGGCCATCATGAAACCGATCGTTTCCCGCCGGCCCTGCCACAAAAACAACGGATCCATCGGGGAACTATGATTGGCGATAATGATCGCCGGCCCGTCCGTGGGAAAGGGACACTGCCGATTCGCACGCAGATGAAAACAGGCGCGTACGTACAACCGATTACCCATTGCCAGCGCCCAGGCATGCCATCCGTCCGGCCATCGCGCGGCTTGCCACAGTAGCGTCGCCGCGGCGATCACCGCAATTAATGCCAACATCCACTTGGCGGACATATCGGGGTCCATGGGGGAATCTTGTTTCGCTGGCGGTCAATCCGTCACGAGAATGGCCTGCCGTCCGGCCTCCGAAGCAATCATAATCGGTGTTCTCATTTCGGCAAATGCCGATGCGCATGGCTCCGCTTTTCCAATTCGGTTGACCGCATACGGATGTTGCGGTGCTGGGCCCAGGTCAGGTCTGCTGGAAATCATCGCGCGCGTGTTTCTTCACTCATCTCAAAACATGGCTCCCAGGTTCGGCCAGCATTTTATGGATCACGACAAAGAAACGCGATTTCGTGCTGCCGGTGGCCATCGAGCCTTGTGAGGAACTTCTCTAGTCCCATCTCGAAAGATCGGCTAATATCCGCGCGAATCACGCGGAAAGGGCGGCTCATTCCTGTGACTCCGGTCAAGACAAGGACGGCTTGAGGCTATGTTGGCGAAGATCCTCTATCACGCGGTCGGGCGCCCGATCCGCAAAGCGCTTTTTCTGAACATCCAACTGCAGGTTCTGATGCAGCGGTTCACCCGCCGCGTCTATCATGTCTATTGCAAACTGCTGTTGATCCTGCACGACGGACCGGAGTCGAAATGGTTTTGGGCTCCCTCGTTGGGTGAGTTGCAAAACTATTATCGCGACGCAGCCATCCGCGCGCACAGCCTCCCGTTTCAGCCCAAGATCAGCGTGATCCTGCCGGTCTATCGCGTCGATCCTGACATCTTTCGTGAGACGCTCGCCTCGGTGGCCATGCAGTGCTATACGAACTGGGAACTCTGCATCGTCGATGACGCGTCCGGAATGCCGGAATTAGAGCGTATGGTGCGACAATTCGCCGCCGCACATCCCGGCCGCGTCAAGTTCTCCCAAAACGCGGAAAACGTTCACATCAGCGCCACCTCCAACCGCTGCATCGAGATGGCGACCGGCGATTACCTGGCCCTGTTGGACCACGACGACCGCTTGACGCCCAACGCCTTGGCCGAAATGGTGCGGTACATCAATCTCCGCGACCGGCCGGACATTTTATTTTCCGACGAGCGGGTGATCGAACCGGACGGCAAAGGGACGTTTCTCGTGTTCTGCAAGCCGGATTGGTCCCCGTTCTATCATCTCTCCTGCAATTACACGACACATCTGACGCTCTATCGCACGCAGTTGATTCGCGACGTCGGCGGCTTTCGCGTCGGCTTCGAGGGATCACAGGACCATGATCTGATGATGCGGGCCGTTGAAGCCACTGACCGGCCGGTGGTGCACGTGCCGTTTTGCCTTTATCAGTGGCGGGCCGTCGAGACCAGCACGGCCAAGTCCGCCGAAAGCAAGCCATATGCTGCCCTGGCGGGCGTGAAAGCCGTCACAGAAGCCTGTCAGCGGCGCGGCCGGCCGGCTGAAGTCACTTGGGAACCGGAATCGTTTCACTACCGCGTCAAATTCCAGCTTCCCGATGAATTTCCCCTCGTTTCGATTTTAATCCCGACCAAAGACCACGGCGAAACGCTCCGGGCCTGTTTGAAGTCGCTGTTTGGGAAGTCGACCTATCCCAATTTTGAAGTCGTGCTATTGGATAATGGGACGACTGACCAAACCGCCCTGAATGTCATGCGCGATTTCCAGGCGGCAGAACCTCAGCGGCTGCGTATCGAACGCCGCGAGGGTCACTTCAATTTTGCTGCCCTCAATAACAGCGGCGCACGAGTCGCTCGCGGGGACTACCTGATTCTGCTGAATAACGACACCGTTGTGCGGACGCCCGAATGGATCGAGGAGCTGTTGCGTCTCGCGCAGTTCCCCGAAGTCGCCGCCGTCGGCTGCAAACTGCTGTATCCTGATGGCGAGATTCAACACGCCGGCTTGGAACTGGACGACCGTAAGATCGCCAATCATTCCTTCAAAGGGTTTCCCGAAAATACGACCGCCTACAACAACATTACCAAGACCGTCCACGAAGTCTCGGCCGTGACAGGGGCCTGTATGATGATTGCTGCCGAAAAGTATCACGAGGTGGGCGGACTGGATGAAGTTTATTTGCCCAACGGCTACGGCGATGTCGATTTTTGCCTGAGACTTTCCGATCGCGGATACACGCACGTTTATACGCCCTATGCCACATTGATTCACGACGAATCCCGATCGCGGGGTCGGATCAACGAGACATTCGAGCGGCATTACATGGTCACGCGATGGGGACAGCGACTCTTGAACGATCCCTATCTAAATTTCAACCTGTCGCGCAATACCGAATTTACGATCGATGCGGAGTTTCCCTACATCGATCCCACCGGGAAGGACTTTCAGGACCTGATCGGGGCGCACGACGCAGTCGCCGGGTCACACATCCGCCCCATGAACCGGGCCGCATAGTGGTCTTGTCTACTCGGTAAAAGTCACACCGCCGGTGCCCGTAAACTCAGCCGAAAACGTGAGCAACCGCCGGTTATAGATCGCCGCCAGCCGCCGTCCCTTGGCCAGCGAGAACCCGTTGCGGCGATTCAATGACCGCGCCACCTCTTCCGGTTCGCGAAAACAGCAGACGAAGTGCGGATTCCTCAAAAATGGCAGATAGACGGCAATCGTGAGCGTCGTTCGCGGGTCCTTGAAGCCCCAAATCAAGTGCCCCCGGCTTGCAGCAGCGAGCGTCGATTGCACCTCGTCGGAAAATCGCGCTGCCACGTTCCGAATCGCCTCCTCGGCCGGCGGGCAGTGCCAACTTCCCCCAGCGGCCGACAGTATCCGATCGTTCAGTCGCACGAACCGCACGTCCTCGAAATGCCCACGGGGATTGGAACCGCTGGCGGGGACAAGCTCTTCTCCCATGCTAATCTCGTGATGCAGGCCACACGCGACGAGCGAAGTCGCCGAGCGGTGCATCCCCAACACGACGATCGTCTTTTGCATGCGTGCCCTTCGCCGATAAACGCAATGCGGCCCCTCTATATCAACGGGAACTAGTTGCGCGGCGAGGGCTACTCCTTGGTCACGACCTCGTCTAAGTTCAAAATCAATCCGGCGATCGCGGTATAAGCGGCCAGTTCGGCGGAATCGAGTTGCGCGTCGTGCGGGGAGTCACCGATCTTTAACAGTTCCTCGGCCGCGGTGCGATTCTTCCGGTAATTGTCCAGATGCCGTGAAAACCCGGCGGTGAGGATCGTCAATTCGGCGTCCGTCGGCCGGCGGGCGGTCGCCAGACGAAAGGCATGCGTCACTCGCGCCTCGGGGGAATTACCACCCTCGAGCATCGCCCGCTGCGCCAAATTGCGGGCCGCTTCCACGAATGCCGTCGAATTCAACAGCGCCAGCGCCTGCAGCGGCGTGTTGGTCCGTTCCCGCCGGACGATGCACGTCTCGCGGCTGGCGGCGTCGAAGGCCACCATCGTCGGCGGAGCCACGGTCCGTTTCCAGAACGTATACAGGCTACGCCGATACAGGTCGGCACCGCTTCCCGGCTTATAGGTCGTGCTGGCAACTTCTTCCCAAAGCCCGGCCGGTTGATACGGTTTGACCGACGGCCCGCCGACCTGTTCGACCAACAGTCCGGCGGTTGCCAAGGCCTGATCACGGATCATTTCGGCCGACAGCCGTTGCCGCGGCCCGCGGGCCAGCAGCCGGTTTTCGGGATCGCGCTCCACGAGTACAGGCGTGACTTTGGAAGACTGCCGGTACGTGGCGCTCATCACGATCGTTTTTTGCAGCGCCTTAATATCCCAGCCGGACTCAATGAATTCCGCCGCCAGCCAGTCCAACAGCTGCGGAGGGCTCGGTGGTTCCCCCTGCGAACCGAAATCCTCGGCCGTTTTCACCAGACCGGTGCCGAAGTAGTTTTGCCAATACCGGTTGACGGTGACGCGGGCCGTGAGCGGATTGTCGGCCGCGACCAGCCAGCGTGCCAGACCCAAACGGTTGTTTGGCTGATCGGCAGGGAAGGGGGGCAGACTGGCCGGCACGTTGGGGGCGACTGCTTCGCCCGGTTTGTCGTATTCGCCCCGCAACAGCACGTGCGCTTGCCGTGGCGGATCCATCTCCTGCATGACCATCACGGTCGGAAATGTCTCGATCAACTCCTCGCGCTCCTGCCGCACGTCGACGAGTTGTTGATGCGCGCTGCGAATCTCGGCCGGTGCTTGATCGGAGACGAAGTACGCGCGGATTTTGTGCCGTTGCTGGGGAGTGCGTTCCGTGTTGGGGATTGCGGCGATCTCGGCGAATGTTTCGGGCGTTGCCAGCAACTCCACTTCGTCCGCCGCCAGACACGACTTGTAGATCCGCACGTCATCGATTAGTCCATGAAAATGACGCGGATCTCCGCCGCCGCCGATCAGCAGCGGCAGGTCGTTGTTGAAATCCTGATTCAACTCGTCGACATTGATCTTCAATTCTGCTTCGCGGCCGTTGATATAGACCTTTACGCCGCCGGCAACCCGCGAACCGTCATACGTCATGGCGACGTGGTACCACTGGCCTGGAGCCAACGCCGCGTGCGTCTCCACACGAATCGCATCATCCAGCCACCGTTTGACCAGATTGACCTGAAGTTTGCCGTCGTGCAGGCAAAACTCGTAGCCGTCGGAATACTCCCCTTCTTGCATTTTGCAGACGACCGCCCCCCGCTCGACCTCCTCGGGGAAAATCCAGGCGCTCACTGAGAACATGTCTAAATAGCCGTAGTCGCCGACGTGTCCCACCGAAAGCGGTCGCGACGCGTCAAACGCTGCCGCCTCATCGATGTGTCCCTCGGCAAAAACCGGAACTGTCTTTGGTTCTTTCTCATCGGCTTCGGATTTTTCCTCCGCCGGTGACCCAGCCAGAATATTTTCCGGCGTGCCGTCCAATGGAAAATGAGCGTCCAATCCGCGGGTTACCGACCAGTCGGCGGCCAAAGTCCAGTCAAACTGCGGCTCCCAAGCCCGTTCTGCTTGTTCGATCTGCGGTTGCAGCTGCTCGTAGCGTTCTTCGGCAGCGGCGAGTCGCGCGTCAACCTCCGCCAATTGCTGCCGCTGCGCACGCGTGGGGGCTTTCATCATCGGCGGCGAGTTGCCGTTCTTGACCGCTTTGCCCCGCTCGGGCACGTTGTTGAAGTACGCGAAGAATTGATAGAACTCTTTCTGCGAGATCGGATCGTATTTGTGTTCGTGGCACCGCGCGCAGCCGATGGTCAGGCCGAGCCAGACTGTCCCGGTCGTTTCCACGCGATCGACCACGTACTCGACAGCGTATTCCTCTTCAATCACGCCCCCCTCGCCGTTGCCGCGATGGTTGCGATTAAACCCGGTGGCGATCATCTGCTCCAACGTCGGTTCCGGCAACAGGTCGCCGGCCAACTGTTCGATCGTGAACCGGTCGAATGGCATGTTGTTGTTGTATGCCTCGATCACCCAATCCCGCCAACGCCACATCGAGCGGTCGCCATCGGTTTGATAGCCGTTGGTGTCGGCGTACCGCGCCGCATCCAGCCATCGCACCGCCATCTGTTCCCCATAACGGGGCGACGCTAGCAGCCGGTCGACAACCTTTCCGTACGCTTCCGGCGACTCATCGGCGAGAAACGCGTCGACTTCCTCAATCGTCGGCGGCAAGCCGGTCAGGTCCAACGTTACACGGCGGATCAATCGCTCCTTGTCCGCCGGGGGAGAGGGCTGCAGCCCCTCTTTTTCCAATCGCGCCAAGATAAACGCATCAATCGGATTGCGAATCCACTCTGCCTCTTCGACCGGCGGCGTCGGCGGGCGTTGAATCGGCGAGAATGACCAATGCGTCTGCCACTCGGCGCCTTGTTCGATCCATTTTTTGATCAGCGCAATCTGCCGCTCGGTCAGCTGCCGTCCGGAATCAGGCGGCGGCATCCGTTCGTCGGCGTCTTGGGACGTGATGCGGCGATAGAGTTCACTTTCGTCCAATTTGCCGGGAACGATCGCCGCGTAGCCCCCCAAATCGGCGTACACCGCTTCCTGCTGATCGAGCCGAAACCCGGCCTCCCGCTGCTCCTCGTCCGGACCGTGACAGTGAAAACAGACGTCCGACAAAACCGGCCGGATGTCGCGGTTAAAATCAACGGTCTCCGGTAGCGGTTCCGCTGCGCGGCCGTCGGCGGCCGTCCACAGACAGATCGCAACGGCCGCCCCGAGCAACTTTAACGAATTCCGAGACGTATCGTATCGCATCGCGTCGGTCCCAACGTGCTCACTCTGGAGACTCCCTGCGTCAAGCTCTATTTAACTCGGCAAGCGCGGCGTTGGCAAGCAGGTTCCCGATCAATCCTCTGCGTCTCTCCGCGAACTTTGCGGTAATTTGTGCGAAACAATGATCGTCGGCCTATTCAATGCCCAAACCCCCGTCTCCGATTGGAAAACGGGGGTTTGTGAATCGAATGAATCGTCCGAACGGCATGGAACCTATTTCAGAGCCGTGATCGCACTGTCACTGTTTATCCGCGTTTCGGCCTCGCGGGCCTCGTTGCACAACCGGTCGATGAATTTCTTGGCGGCCACGTAATCGGCCGGGGCCATGTACTCGATCTGCAGCTTCAATTGTTCCTTCATGTACTTGGCCAATTCGTTCACGTCGCGGTGCAGGTTCGTCCCCGCTCCCGATTCCTTGGACGTCGGGTCGGCGAACATTTGCTCAAAGGCGATGCGGTAGTCGGCAAACTGCGGATCGAGCAAGACCTCGGGCCAGACGATTTCGCCCGTGACGCGGTTGAATTCGTCGTCGTCCAACCGTTCTTCAGACGGCCGCGGGGATTCCTCGCCACCAGCTTGCGGACGCCGGCGGCTGAGTCGGGCGTTTTGCCGTTCCCGCCATTGCCGCTTCAATTCATAACGGGTCTCGACCCGCCGTTGATGATTTTCGATCGCCTGCCGCTGCGCTTCTTCGACATTGATCAACGCTTCGGACGTGTTGCGATTGAACTCGCCGATCGACCGAATCACTTCGGCTTCGCCGATCAAGGGATCGAACATAAACTCCGTGTCAATCGGAACAAACGGCTGCGTAACCACATCCACCGCCGGACCGTAACCGAACGGGGGGCCATAGTGGCGGCCGTGATGCCAATGATGGTGGCGGCCGTGATGATGATGCCCGTGGTGGTGTCCGTGGTGCCCGTGATGTCCGTGATGGCCGCCGCGGTGCCCGCCCGGCTTGGGACCGGCTGCATGCACAGTGCTCACAACTGCCAGCAGGACAATCGCAGTCAGGGGGAGGCTGGTCTTCATAATATTCCTTCTCGATCCGTTTGGAGGCTGTTTGGTTGGGGGGAAAGCGTGTCTGTCGTGTGCTCTACTGGGGAATGCCCAACTCGCCCGGCGACGCGCCAGGGTGAGAATCTTTTTTTTGGCCGATTTTCGAAATCGCTGGCCGGCGTGCCCGTTTCCCGGTCATCGCCCGACAATGGTCCAAGCGGAACGGAGGCGAAAATGTTGCGGGAATATCTGGCGAAAATGAGAAACCCAATCGCCTGTGGTTCGTAAATCGTTTACTGGGAAAGACTTACAAAAACCGCCCGGTCCTAGTTGGATCCGGGCGGTCGGGGAGAATCATGGGAAATCAATCGGGCCGCTAGACTTTAGCGAATAGCAACCCTTGGGCACCCGGTTGGGCGTCTTTGACTTGGAAACGCCAGGTGCCGTTTGTGTACCAGGTGATGAACGATTCCAATTTGTCGTTCTGGCTCATCGTCAGCGTCAGGCTGTTGCCGATCAGCGAGTATCGTCCGACCGATTTGTCCGTTTTACCGGACTGCACGTGGTACAGCACAAACGTGCCGTCCGCGTTCAGGGGCAATTGGAAGGTCGATCCGTCCTGTGATTGCGCCCGCCAGGTTCCCACGTGCCGCGGTGCCGGCTGGGCGGGAGTTTGCGGGGGTTGTTGGACTTGAGCCTGCGGTTGTTGCGGCGCGGTCCATTTCTCATGGTTCCACAAGTCCTCGTGCTTGAGGGCCAATTCGGCCAGAGTTTCAATGACTTCCTTCACCTTGGCCGGATCGAGACCATCGTTCTTCAAGGCCCGGCAGACATAGATCCGCCGCGAATCGCCGCTGAAGGCGAAGTGGATCGGGCCGAATTGGTGGTTGAATTCCAACATCTTCAGCATCTTTTCCGCCGGAATTTGGACACCCTCTTTCAACGTGTTCAGCGACAGCGTGACCCAAAACTGGGACTTATTGGGGCTGATCACGAACGCGTACGGCAGCGTCCATTCCCCTTTTTTGACGGTCGTTTTGTAAACGCCGTCTCCCAAATCTTCAGCCTGGTAACCCAACATCATCAGGAAGGTCGGAATCTCCGATGGCTCCAAAGCCCGGCTTTGCGGCGCCGGTTGGAAGGGCAACTGCTGGGGTGGTGTGGCAGGGACTTCGGTTTGCTGCGGGGGAGAGGGGGGCACATCGGTCTGCGGGGCCGCCGGAGCGGCGTCGAAAACCTGCTTTAGGCTCTCTGAAGAAAACAGATCGTCCGCCGTGGCAGCTTGCGGGGCCGCGACACAGAACAGAGCAGCGGCGAAACAGGCCGCCGTAGCAAGTTGAATCGTAAATTGACGCATGAGTTCACCTCGTGGGGGTTTCTGGGTCCATGTGTTTCGTAGTTCGGGTGTGTCGGGAACAACCATTTGTTCCCTCTGCCCTGTGAAGCGAAGTGACTCGGGATGCGTTACAAGATATCTCGAAATTCCAGGGGATTTTTG
>CALFYU010000211.1 GCA_937952455.1 uncultured Planctomycetaceae bacterium | reverse complement strand
CAACCCCGCCGGCAGGCTTTCGCCGAACACCATGCCTTGCTCATCCGCTTCCAGTTCGCCGCCTTCGCGAACCAGCGTCACAAAGTGGGCCGGGGCGTCGTGGTCTTCCAGCCAATCGGCGACGCGCTGACGCGTCTCGTCCGAGACGTCGCGGTAACGGTCACCGGTCTTGCGGGCCAATTGCATCAGTGTCAGGCCCAGCACGGAATCGGGGTCGCGCAACTTAAGCAGCGCCGCGATCCAATCTTCGACGACCGTCGGCGCGGGGACACCGTTGATCGGTCCATACAACGGCACGCGGGCCGCCGTTCGCCCCAGCGCCCACGCGGCCGCCTCGCGGACAGCGACGGCCGACTCTTTGCGGATCACGTCAAGCATCAACCGGCCGATCTCGGTTTTGACTTCCAGGCTCAACAGTTCCAGCGACCCCAACAGCCGCAGCACCTCGACGATGCCCGCGCTGCCGGGGACTTTCCCTTTTTTCTTGGATGACTTCGGCCGATTGCGAACCGCCGAGATCAAGGGGGCGGCGAGGGTCCAATGTTGCCCCGCTGCCAACCCGCCGCCGATGCGTCGCCACAAAATCCAAAACTCCGCCTGGCAGGTGGGGTTGGCGTGAATCAATTTCCCTTGCAATTGCCGCCAGGTCTGCGCCACCCGCCAATCATCGACCGCCATGCCGAACCCCGGCCGCAGCGCGTAACCCAATAAGTTCAACCACCGTGCTTCGTGCGTCATGCTCAACTTGCGGCCCGCTTCGACCTCCATCAGGCATTCCCACATTTCCCGCAATAGCGACGGCGGCCATTCGTGCCGGCTCATGCCCGTCGCTGCCGTCAGACGCTTGACCAGCGACTTCGGATCTGCCTCGCCGGCAAATGTCTCTTGAATCAATTCGCGGCATGCGGCGACCGTGGCGTCATCAACGAACCCCGCCGCTTCGCCGCCGCCGGTGTGGCCGCTGCGGTCTGTGTTCAACGCGGCGCGGATGTCGAACTGCAATTTCCAAGTTCTGGGGCCGTCGACTTCGCTGCACCACATGTCCATTGTGCCGATCGCCGTCAGCCGCGCATGCAGATGCACGGGGAGCACATTGGCGTCGGAACTCCGCGATTTGAGCACCGTCCGAATCGCCGGCAGCGCCGACATCTGTTCGCGGTCAAAGGGCACCGCCTCACCCGGCTGATCGGTCAGGCGCGTGCTGGAGACGAAGATCGGAAACTCGACCGGTTCGCGAATCCGCAAATGAAACGGGCGATCGATCAAATCGACGCGCTGTTCTTCTTCAATCCCCGCCGGCAGCAGACAGACCGCCGTCGTTTCGCCATCGCCGCCCGCTTCCGCTCCCACGTAATATGTCCGCGGCAAGCCGGCGGCAATCTTCTCACCGACACCACGCCGCACCATGCCGTAATACGCCGCCCCATAGGCCACCGCCAGGTCGAGCCGCTCGTTCTTCAGTACCAACGGTTGCCAATCCGCTCCGCCGTCAGGTGCGAACCATTGCGAAAGCTGCTCCAACATCCGCTCGCGCAATGTCGTCGATTCAAACAGCCCGCCGTTGAACACGACAATATCGGGCCGCGCCGGGTCGTGATCCGGCGATTCCTCTTCGTCGGGACGTGCGTCGTGCCGGTGCGCAGTGAGAAACGCCGCCAGATACCGCGTAATCGCCGGGTCGGGGGCATAGGGCAGGCCGAATTCCTGAAAGCCGCTGCTACGCTGCGAGGGTTGTGCATCGAGCGGAACGATCGGTAAAAAACCGTCCAGTAAAATCCGCCGCACTTCAGACTGCGAAATCTCCGTCTGCAATCCGCCGCCGATCAACTTCGATCCGCTGCCGGGCAAGTTGATCGTGAACGTCTCCGGCGGCGACGCACCCAAGAGGGCCTCCTTGGCCCGGCGGCAGGTCCGGACCAGCACGCCCCATTGCCGCGGCGACAATTTCTTGCCCGCGCCGGCCAGTTGTTGTTCGACGTGGTGCGCCAGCGCCAAGTCCAGGTTGTCGCCTCCCAGAATCAAGTGGTCACCGACCGCCACGCGATGAAATCGGACCTTGCCGCCGCTGCCCGGACGGACGCGGAATAACGTAAAGTCGCTCGTTACGCCGCCGACGTCGCAAACCAAGATCTTCTGCCCCGGCCGCACGTGCCTTTGCCAATCTTGTCGATGACGATGGATCCAGGCATAAAACGCCGCCTGCGGTTCTTCAAGCAACACAATCCGCGGCAACCCTGCCTGTGCCGCTGCCTTGACCGTCAACTCGCGGGCCACCTCGTCGAACGACGCCGGCAGCGTGATCGCCACGTCTTGGGCTTCCAGCGGTTGGTCGGGGAAGCGATGATTCCAAGCCGCGCGAATGTGACCGAGAATTCGTTGGCTGACCTCAATCGGCGACAACATCTCGACGTCGTCCGCCCCATGCCACGGCAACAACGCAGACGTGCGGTCAACTCCCGAATGGCACAGCCACGATTTCGCCGAACCAATCTGCCGCCCCGGGACTGTTTCGCCATGATCGCGGGCAAACGCACCGATCACAAAATCGCCGTCTTCTGACTTCCACGGCAACTTTAGCGCATCGCTGGCAAATTCGCCCGCAGCCGGTTCGTAGTGAAACGACGGCAGCGTCTCACGGGCTTCGACTTCCCCAGCAGCCACCAACTGCGGGACCGCAAATGTGTGCACCGCGTCGGCACTCGTTGCGGTATCCACGTACGCCACCGCGCAGTTCGTCGTCCCCAGATCAATCCCGACCACAAACCGGCTGGGTGTACGTTCATTGTCCGTGGGATCAGGCATGGGGGAGGGTGGGAGCGGGAGTGCGATTGATGTACAACTTGGGGGAAAATCCGAAATACGAAGCACGAAATCCGAAACAAATTCAAATTAATAAATACGAATGTTTAAAACATTTTGAAATTTGAATTTGTTTCGGATTTCGTTTTTCCGATTTCGAATTTTGCGCGCACTTGGATCGTAGAAATCCCACGCATCATCGGCAAGCGTTAGCCCATCACTTCGCTGATCGGCGTCGGATCGCTGACCAGGTGCGTCGGGCGGCCTTGCGGCGTGTAGAGCATTTTGTCGGGATTGATTCCCAACTTGGCGTAGACCGTCGACACAAAGTTCTCCGGGGAGAGCACGCGGTCGATCGACGTATAGCCTTTGCGATCAGTGGCGCCGACCACCGTATTACCGGGCGTTCCGCCGCCGGCCATCAGCACCGACATCGCATTGGCCCAGTGATCGCGTCCCGGCGCATCGCGGCCGGCGAGAAGCGAAATCTTCGGCGTGCGGCCGAATTCACCGAGGGCCACGACAATTGTCGTTTCCAACATTCCGCGCTGCTCCAAGTCCTCCATCAACGTGGCCACCGTTTGATCCCATTCGGGCAAACGTTTACGGCAGGTGGGAAAAATACTGCCGTGGTGGTCCCAGCCGCCGTCGTAAACGGTGACAAAAGGCACGCCCGCTTCCACCAATCGCCGGGCAAGGAGGCAGCGTTGTCCAAATCCGTTCCGCACGTATTTTTCCCGCGTCTCATCCGTTTCGCGGCTGATGTCGAATGCCTGTTGCGCTTCCTGCGACGTCACCAGATCGTAGCCCTGCGCAAAGTATTCATCATACCCGCCCACCGGATCACCGGCCGCTTTTTCCGCTATCCGCTGCAGTTTATCGACCTGTGCACGAATATCGGTGCGCCCGGCGAATCGCGTCCCGTCCAAACCGCCCGGCAGGGCGACGTCGCGGACGCGAAAGTCCTTGTCGTTGGGATCGTCAGCCACCACAAACGGCGCGTACTTGGCCCCCAAGAAGTTCGGCCCGCCTGATCGGGACATCCGCGGCATCGAAAAGTATTGCGGCAGACCGGTCGGCTGCCCCAATTCGTGGGCCACCACCGAGCCCATGCTCGGATGAAAACTGACAAACGCGCCGCAACCCACCGGAATCCGCGGCGGGGCACCGGTCATCATGTAGTGGTTGCCAGCGCCGTGGTTCCCCTGGTTGTGCCGGATCGAGCGAATCATGGCAAACTTGTCGAGACTGCCGGCCAGTTTGGTCATGTGCTCGGAAAAGTGCACACCCGAAACGGTCGTGGCGATCGGCTCGAATTCACCGCGAATCTCCGCCGGCGCCAGCGGTTTGGGATCGAATGTCTCAAAATGCGTCGGACCGCCATCCATCCAAATCAGGATACAATTGGTCGCCTTCTTGCGACCGCTGACCACGTCGTCACTGGCGTGTGCCCGCAACCGCAATGCGTCGACAAACGTTCCGCCGAACAGCGCCCCCAGGCCCAGTTTCAGGCAGTCCCGGCGTCGAAATCCCTCGCAATTGGTCGAAACAGTCATTCGCAAATCCTTAACGCTGCATTCTCTCTCAGTCGGAAGTCCGTACAAATTGAGATATTAGTATATACTGATGCTCAAGCTTTGCCCAGGCATCCTGGGCGGTACGACCGGTGTCTTATGGTCGTTTGTACAGGTGAGTGGTGTGCACCCGTTAGAATCTTCGGCGATCACCCGTGCCGAATATCAATCCGACCGACGCGACCGTCATGTTTTGACGCCCTTATGTTTGCGAGTGATGCAACGAAAGCATAGAGAGTCCCGTTTACGGGACTTTCCCCGCGGAACGCGGGTAATAGCCCCGTCGTTTACGGCGGGGTAGATGAACATAACATAAAGGGTGCAAGTTTTTTGAGCCCTGTTTAGGGGGCTTCTCGCTGTGATAGCTTCAGCTATGAGTTCTACGGGCGGTCGGCTCAAGCCATTTCTGCGAGAAGCCTCGTGAATGAGGCTCTTTGCTGCTGAGCTGCGCCGCAGCCGCCCCCGCCGTAAACGGCGGGGCTATGACCGCTTCGCGGACAGCCCGGTAAACCGGGCTGGGAATCGCTCAATCGAAAAAAAACGCCAATCCTAACGAATCAACTCTCCGCCGTCTTCGCCCCAGTCATCAACGACACGACAACCAACGTCAAAAACCCCAACGGAATCGTCACGATCCCCGGTTGGCTGAACGGCACTAACGCGTCGGCGGCGGGTAGGTTGTAGACTTTCGTGAACGTGTCCGCACTCAGGAGAATCCAGGCCAGCGAACTCGTCATGCCGACGACTACGGCGGCGATGATTCCTTGCCGCGTCGTCCCCTTCCAAAACAGCAGCATGACCAGCGCCGGCAGGTTGGCCGAGGCGGCGACGCTGAACGCCCAGCCGACCAGGTAGCTGACGTTGAGCTCCTTAAACAGAATCCCCAAGACAATCGCCACCGCCCCCACGACGACTGATGCGATCTTGGCCACGCGGACTTTTTCGTGATCGTTCAACTCGACGCCAAAGGCGTGCGTAACCAAATCGTGCGTGACGGCCCCCGCTGAGGCCAAAATCAAACCGCTGACCGTTCCCAGCACGGTCGTAAATGCGATGGCCGAAATCGCGGCGAACAGCCACTCGTTCATGCTTCGCGCCAGGAGCGGCGCCGCCATGTTGCTGTTGGTGACGTCCATCGAGCCGCTGGTCATTGCTCCCAGTCCCATGTAGAGCGTGAGCACGTAGAAGAAACCGATGCTGCCGATCCCCACAATCGTGCTCTTCCGCGCGGCCGCACCGTCTTTGACCGTGTAATACCGAATCAGAATGTGCGGCAGCGACGCCGTGCCGCAAAACAGCGCCAGCATCAGCGACAGAAAATTCAGCTTGTCGAGCATCTCGGTACTGCGAATTCCGCTGAACGTCGGATGTTCCCCCGGACGGAGCACCTTGCTGCCCGGCGTCGGTTTTTGGAAATAGACGGTCGTCGTACTGTCCGGTTCGGCGATCTTCTGATTGCCCCACAGCACGACTTCGCTCTCTTGCAGCGTGCTGAAAAACGAAAGCAGGCCGAGTCGTCCCGTATGCGATTCGCCGCCCGGCAATTTCGTAACGTTCCCCACCGGATGAAGTTCCGCTTCTCCCTTTTTCGTCCCTTTAATCTCACCGTTGACGAGAATCGTCCCGTCGTCCATCTCGGTCAGCGACTGCGCCTCGCGCAGCACCAGCCCGCCGTCCTGGTCTTGGGCGAGGCTCCAGACCGAAACAATACCGGTTTTGTCGTTGCGAAAACGGCGGAATGGCGTGTCGGCCCAGGCGCCGTCGGCCGGGACCGGCGTCGTCCCCGCCAGTGCAGGCAATTCGCTGAACTCTTGCTCGCTGCTCACAGGGCCGAGGGTTTGAAAGGCGTAGCCGTCGTTTCCCCCTTCGGCGATTGAAAATCCGCGGTTGAGAATCATCCAGGTCAGGATCGCGCTGAAAATCACCAGCAGCGAACCTTTTAGAAACTGTACCCACGTCGTCGAGACCATACCGGCCGAGACGACAATCAAGATCACCGTCACTCCGACGACGACGACCCCTACCCAATGCGGAAAGCCGAGCAGCGGTTGAACCAGCACGCCGGCACCGACCATTTGCGGAATCAAGTAAAACACGCTGACCGCCAGCGTACTGATCCCGGCGGCCAACTTAATGCCCCGCGATTGAAAGCGCGCATCAAGCGCGTCGGCAAACGTGAATTTCCCCAACCGTTTCATCGGCTCAGCGATCACGAACAGCGCCACGATCCAACCGGCCAGATAACCGATCGAATACAAAAAGCCGTCGTACCCATAAAATGCAATCATGCCGCAGATGCCCAAAAAGGACGCGGCCGACAAATAGTCGCCAGCGAACGCGATGCCGTTGACGAACCAGGGAATCTGCCCGTGGGCAGTGAAGTAGCCCTGCGAGGACTTGGCTTTGCTCCCCAGATAGAAACTGAGGCCCAGTGTGATGGCGACGAACACGAAGAAAAATGCGACCGCAACGGCGGAGGGTTCGTAGATCATTTCTCCACCTCCTCGGCGTCTGCGGCGTCCTGATCCTGGGGTTTGCACAACCAGCCGTAGATCAACGCCAGCACCAGTGCGGCAATGATCAGCCCGAAGCCGTACAGGATCGCGAGATTCACCCCGGCCAGCGGCGTGAGTTCCATCGTTTCCGGCGCAAACGCGTTCAGAAACACGAACCCGCCGTACAGCAGCAGGTAGACTCCGAAGAGCACCATTCCGATCCGCGCGTTGTATCGTCGCATCTCAACCTCGTCATGAGTTGCCGGGCGATTTAGGAAACAACCAGGATAACGCCGCCACGCACGGGGCGAAACCATGTTGTGTGCGATATGTTACATCGCGGGCATTACGCCAAGCGCGCATGACCCCCCGGCAAAACCGGGGGCTGGGAGAAAAACGGGGTATTTAATCTCCATCAGCCCCCGGCCTCCGCCGGAGGGTCGC
This sequence comes from uncultured Planctomycetaceae bacterium, assembly GCA_937952455.1. Lineage (GTDB taxonomy): Bacteria > Planctomycetota > Planctomycetia > Planctomycetales > Planctomycetaceae > Symmachiella. The sequence goes on along the minus strand of CALFYU010000211.1, from coordinate 3,935 downwards.
GCATCGCATCCCCCGCGCGTTTCACCAGAAAACGCTCGCTTCTCTTTTGACCGACAGGTTAATATCATCATGTCCACGGTCAAAAAGCAAAAAATCTTCCCGGCAAACGCCGGAATATCAGACGTGTTGCGTACATAGGGAGAGAATCTGATGGCTGGCGGAAATCCGTTCGGGGCGGAAACAAAGATCAAAACAGCGGGCGGCGACTATACGATTTTTCGTTTGGGGAAATTGATCGATGACGGCATTGGCCATATCGAAAAACTCCCGTATTCCATCCGCGTCCTGCTGGAAGCCTGTCACCGCAACGTCGACGGATTTGTCGTCAACGAAAGCGACGTCACCAAGCTGGCTGCCTGGAACGCCAAAAACGTCGCCCGCGATGAAATCCCCTTCAAACCGGGCCGCGTCGTGTTGCAGGACTTCACCGGCGTCCCCGCCGTCGTCGATCTGGCCGCACTCCGCAGCGCGATGGTCCGCATGGGGGGCGATCCGCAAAAAATCAATCCGCTGGTTCCCTGCGATCTGGTGATCGACCACTCCGTGCAGGTCGACGAATTCGCCAGCCCGCTGGCGCTGGTACATAACGTCGAGCGCGAATTTGAACGCAACCAAGAGCGGTACCAGTTCCTCCGCTGGGGACAACAGGCATTCGAGAACTTTCGCGTAATCCCCCCCGCGACCGGTATCGTCCATCAGGTGAATCTGGAATACCTGGCCAAAGTCGTGCTGACTCGTGACGGCGTCGCCTTCCCGGACAGCCTCGTCGGCACCGACAGCCATACCACGATGATCAACGGCCTGGGCGTCGTCGGTTGGGGCGTGGGCGGCATTGAGGCCGAAGCGGTTATGCTGGGCCAACCGATCTATATGCTCACGCCCGAAGTCGTCGGCTTCAAACTTTCCGGGCAACTCCCCGAAGGGACCACCGCCACCGACTTGGTGCTCACCGTCACGCAAATGCTGCGTGCCCACGGCGTGGTCGGCAAGTTCGTCGAATACTTTGGCCCCGGCTTGGCGCAAATGAGTTTGCCCGACCGCGCCACGCTGGCCAACATGGCTCCCGAATACGGAGCCACAATGGGCTTCTTCCCCGTCGATGCCGAAACGCTCGCCTATCTCCGCCGCACGGGACGGACCGACGCCGAAGTCGATCTCGTCGAGCGGTATTACAAAGAGCAGGGGATGTTCCACACCGCCAGCGCCGCCGATCCGGAATTCACGAGTACGCTGGAACTCGATCTGAGCACAGTCGTCAGCTCCATGGCGGGACCGAAACGCCCGCAGGACCGCATTTTGCTGACGAACATGAAACAGCAATGGCGCAAGGATTTGGCAGAAACCTTCGGCAAATCCAAACCGTCCGCTCCCGTCACGGTGCAAAACAACGGCAGCAGTTCGCAAATCACCGATGGTGCCGTGGTGATCTCGGCCATCACCTCCTGCACGAACACCAGCAATCCTTCGGTAATGGTCGCCGCCGGATTGGTGGCCCGCAACGCACGGGCCAAGGGTCTGACCCGCAAACCGTGGGTCAAAACCAGCCTCGCCCCCGGCAGCCGCGTCGTGACCGACTATCTTGAGAAGTCCGGCCTCAACGACGATCTCGACGCGCTGGGGTTCCAGACCGTCGGCTATGGCTGCACGACCTGCATCGGCAACAGCGGCCCGCTGCCCAAACCGGTCTCCGATGCCGTGACGGAAGGGGATCTGGTCGTCTCCGCCGTGCTGTCGGGCAACCGCAACTTTGAAGGCCGCATCAATCAACAGGTCAAAGCCAACTACCTCGCCAGCCCGCCGCTGGTCGTCGCCTACGCCATCGCCGGCACGACCGACATCGATCTCAGCAGCGATCCGCTGGGCAAGGACTCCGACGGCAACGACGTCTTTCTCAAAGACATCTGGCCTTCACAAAAGGAAATCACGGACACGATCGCCAACTCACTCGACGCCAAGATGTTCGCCGCACAATATTCGCACGCCGCGGACGGTCCGCCGGAGTGGCAGGCGATCAGCGGCGCTGAGGGGACGCTGTTCAATTGGGATGACGACAGCACCTACATCCAAGAGCCGCCGTTCTTCGTCGACATGCCGGTCCAGCCGCCGGCGATTTCGTCGATCAGCGGCGCCCGCTGCCTGGTCTCCGTCGGCGATTCCGTCACGACCGACCACATCAGCCCCGCCGGTGCGATCAAACCCGATGCCCCTGCCGGGTTGTATTTGCAGGAGCACGGTGTGACCGTCAGCGAGTTCAACAGCTACGGCAGCCGTCGCGGCAACGACCGCGTGATGACCCGCGGCACGTTCGCCAATATCCGCTTGCGTAACCAACTCGCCCCGGGCACCGAAGGGGGAGTGACGACTTACCTGCCGACCGGCGAGCAGATGTCGATCTACGACGCCTCGCTCAAATACAAAGAATCCGGCACCCCGCTGATCGTCCTCGCCGGCGCCGAATACGGCACGGGATAGTCCCGCGACTGGGCCGCCAAGGGCACCTACCTGCTGGGCATCCGCGCGGTGATCGCCGTTTCCTACGAGCGAATTCACCGCAGCAACCTCGTCGGCATGGGCGTGTTGCCGCTGGAATTCCAGTCGGGCGAAAGCCGCGATGCGTTGGGCCTAGACGGCACGGAAACCTTCGATATCACCCTCAGCGACGACATCCAGCCGGGCCAGGACGTCGAAGTCACCGCGACGAAAGCGGACGGCAGCACGGTCAAATTCACGACCCGCTGCCGCATCGACACCCCCGTCGAAGTCGAGTATTACCGCAACGGCGGGATTCTGCACAAGGTGCTGCGGGATTTGGCGGCAGGTTAAAAACGCCGAACCACGAACACAACGGAGCGCTCCCCATGACCGACTCCGCCCCCAAAAGTCGTCTGCCAAGCACGGACACGTTGGTGTTCATCGCCATGTTGCTGCTGATCGGCGGTGGAGTGTTCATGGTGTGGTGGCCGTATCACCGTGAGCAACAGGTGATTGCTGAGATCGAGAAACTTGGCGGCGAGGCACGATCAAATGAGTGCATTCTTCCTAAGTGGTTTCCAGAGGAGGCCCGTTCTTTCGTAGTGTTCCAAAGGGTAATCGACGTTGATTTGTCTAACACACAAGTCCGTGATGCCAATCTTGAACATCTCCGCGAGTTAACCAGCCTTATTTCTCTCTCACTCAACAACACTCAAGTGGGTGACACTGGCCTTGAACATCTCCGTGGGTTGAAGAACCTTTTCAAATTGGATCTCGACAGCACTCAAGTTAATGGTGCGGGTCTTGAGCATCTCCAAGGGTTGACCAAAGTTTACATATTGTCGCTCAACAACACCCAAGTCGATGATGCGGGACTTAAGCATCTCCGAGGGCTGACCGAACTTGAGTTGTTATCCCTCAATAACACACAAGTCAGTGACGCTGGCCTGGAACACCTTCGAGGGCTGACAAAACTTGACAGACTGATGCTCGACAACACCCAGGTTACTGATGTTGGGCTTGAGCATCTTCGGCGGCTCACCAACCTAATTGATTTGCACCTCGAAAGCACCCAAGTGAGTGATGCAGGGCTTGAGCGTCTCCGAGGGCTGACCAGCCTTACGAGGCTGTACACCTACAACACCAATGTTACGCAATCAGGAATCAACGAACTCGAAAGAGCCCTGCCGGATTGCTTTGTCCATGGAGACCGCCAGTGGAATAACGCCGAATGACGGACACATACGAGTTTTTGCAATGACTGAAACCAGCACCAAAAGCCGCTTACCACGCACGGGCAAACTGGTGCTCATCGCTGTGGTGTTGCTGCCTCATTCACCGTGAGCAAATGGTGATCGCAATAATTGACCGGCTCGGCGGAACAACCGTTTCGGAAATTGTTCGCCCTGACTGGGTTCCAGATACACTGCACGCCAATAGAGTCCTGTTTACGGGACTTCTCC
>CALFYU010000210.1 GCA_937952455.1 uncultured Planctomycetaceae bacterium | reverse complement strand
CCACAATTTGTGTCCGTCATCACCGGAGAGGGCCACTAACCGCCGGCGTTTGAATTCCCCTTCCAAAAATTGTTTCCAATAGTGGCCGTTGGCGTTGGCGCCGCAGAGCAGCAGCACGTTGTTGTGCACCATTAACGTCAACTTCCCGCCGCCGGTCCCGATTTCACTGCAATCGGTGACGTCGACCGGCGTCTCCCAGATTTTCTCACCGGTCTTCAAGTCCAGCGCGACAGCCAACCGGGCGTCGATGTTCTTCATCCGCTCCTCGGCCGCCTGGGCTTCCTCACCGGTCAGCTTTTTCAGTTCCGTTTTGTCTTCCCGCAATAACTGATCTCGTTGTTCGCTGGTGATCGTGCTATCGATGAAAAAGACCCGCTCCGGCCCCAGCGCGATGGTATGGTGCGCGATGTGTTTACCTTGATATGTCCAGGCCGTCTTCCCGGATTTGGTATCGATGGCGAACAGCCCGGTTGTGCTGTCACTGGTGACCTTGCCGCGGCGCTGTTTGCGGCGTTCGACCTCCTCGCGAATCGTGGCGGTGCCGATCAATAGGCCGTCTTGGTAGGCCAGGTAGCCCCATTCGTAATCCTTGCCCCCCACGTCGTCGGGGATCGCGTAGGTTTTTTTGATCTCACCGGAGGCCAAATCGAGGTTGTGGCATTCTCCGCGAACCATCACAAACAAATCGTCGCCGCCGGCGACTAAGTTGCCGGGATTTTGGTTTTGGAACACCCCGGTACGGATGGCATTCGGCTCGGCCCGCTCCCACAGGAACAACCCGTTGTAGGCATCATAGGCCATCACGCTGTTCTCGCCCTGCACGATCAGCCGACCGTCAATCGAGAGCGGGCCGACGGCGCCGTCGTGCCGGTTGACCATCTTGCCAGGGCCGGGATCGCCGTACCACAACACGCCCAGCCCCCCCTTGAGCCGGCGGTCGGCGCTGCTGGCGGTGTTCCCTGGATCGCCGTATTGATGCGACCAGTTCGCCGCACCGGGGAGTTTGTCGCGGGTGAGAGTGACCGCAGCACCGTGCGTAGCGGTGTGCGACTGATCGCCTAATTCCATACCGGCCAGCCAATCTTGGCGGGCTTGCACGACTTCCTTGGAGTCATCCTCTTTTCCCGCCAAATACAAGACGCCCCCGATCGGCTTGAGATGCCGCGCCACCTCAGTCGGGTCACCGGGGATCTTACCGCGCGTGATCTGGCTGTCGGAGACGATCAGGTTCGCGAAGTAATTCGAATACGGCACCGGCTGAAAGTCGGCTTGGTGCACCGTCACGCGCGAGCCGTACAACCCGGCTGCGTTGAGGGCCTTGCGAGCGGCTGAGACCTTCTCCGCGTCGGGTTCCAAGCAATAAATCTGCAGATCACTTTGCCGCGCGAGTTCGAAAGCGAGCCGTCCCTGTTCGTTGCCGAGAATTAAGGCGAAACCGCGTCTGACGCCGGTCGTCTCTAAAATGTCGTCGGCGGCGTCTTGGTAAAACTTTGTCAGATCATCTTGAGGAAAGGGGTCAGCGCCGATGTTTTTCTCGGCCACGGCCGAGGGCGCTGCCGGGGCACTTTCTGATGCGAAGGCATAAATCTTGCCGGTATCGGTGCTCACGAACAAATGCCCATCAGCGACAGCCAGACCGCGGGCGTCGCCGTCGACCTCAGCGTTCCACAGCAGTTCCCCCGTTTCGGCGGAAAAGGCGGCGACTCCTCCCTCCTTGCCGGCGAACACGACGTCCCCCGCGACTAGGAGTGCCGATTGCCCGGCGAACGGCGACTTCCAGACGACCCCCACCTGCTCGGCTTCGGCGATCTTGGCTTCGAGGGCCTGCATTTCTGCTTTTGCGGCCTCCAGTTCCTCACCCTCAGTGGTGTAGATTTTCCTCATGATTGGTCTGCGGCCCTCTTCCAAGTCGTGGCGCGCGCGGCTGCCGACCGCGTAGGCTTCACGGTCGAGTTTGATGAGCGACTGACCGCTGAGCGTGAAGGCGTGGTCTCCGTCCATCGCTAATTGATAGCCGGTGAACCAGCCGTAACCGACGTCGCCTGTGCTTTGCTCAATGGGCAGAATGTGATGATCTCCCCAGCAGAAGATCTGCCCTGCGGCAAGCAACGCCCGCGAACCGCCAACGACACCGCCGGCGTCACCGCGCCACCCGTGGACGCGTTTGTGTACGATCTTGCCCGTTTTGCGATCCACGGCGGCCGGCAATGAACGTCCCGAAGGAACAAATAACAAGTCCTCGTTGGCCAGCAGATACCCTTGCGGCGAGAGGTCGTTCCGTCCGGCATCCTCTTCACTGATGTTGTCCCGCACCCAGACCAGCGAACCGTCCTCCGCGTTCACCGCATAGAGATAAATATTCTCGTGCGGAAAGATTCCCGCCCCGAAGTAGGCGATCCCGTCATCGACGAGAATTCCGGTCCGTACCGGCCAACGTGAAATCATTTCCTGTCGCGCTAGAAGCCAGTCCTCGTCGGGACCGGCGCGGTGTTTCCAGATCAGACGACCGTCGTCGCTGCTTAAGCAATAAACGTGTCCATCATCCGAGCCAAAATAGACGCGGCCGTCAACGACCGTCGGCGCCAAACGAATCGGTCCGCCGCTATAAAAGCTCCACAGTTCCTTGCCGTCAGCGACGCGCACGCAATGCAACTGATCGTCGACCGATGAGCCGTAATACAGCCGATCGCCGACCACGGCGACATGCAATGCATCGTCGAACGTAACGCGATGCCGCAGGTCCTGGCCTTCAATCGTACGATCATCAGGCCCGGACCAGGCCAGTTGCGGGGCGGCATCGGAGGAAATCGTCCATCGTAGCTGAAGCGGAAGCGTGATCGCGTCCGCCGTTTGTCCGCTGCGGGAATTATCGTGCAAATACGTGGGCCAATCTCCGGCATGTGCCGCAACCGGAGTCAGCAAAACAACTGCAATGAGCCAGTATGCCGGCTTTGAAAACCTGCCCGACATCATCCGTTTCCGATTTGCGCTAGCGGCACGGTTGCAGCGAATCATGTTCATATCCTTCCCAAAACGGGTTGAGTGCTCTGACGAAACGGCAAAGTCCAGCGTTCGGTGTGACTGTCGCGAAATGCATTCATTTCAGTATACTAAGTGGAATTCCCCTTATCGAGCGTCCCGGTTGGGGAAACGTTTTCGTATGAATTTCCAATGAACATCACACCTGCCGTAACAGAGTGTTTGGAAGGAAAGTTAATGATGAACTTGAAGCAAATCGTGGGCGCTTGTGCGGCGTCGTTGTTTGTGGTTCTTGCCGTGTCGACGCACGCACCTGCCGAGGAACGTCAACCGGGCATCGTGTCCGAAGAGTTCATTTACGAAACTGCTCCGTTTCCGGAATGCCACGCATCAACGATTGCCGAGACTGACAACGGACTGGTGGCGGCATGGTTTGGCGGGCAGCACGAGAAGAACCCCGACGTGGGGATCTGGGTCTCGCGGAAAATGGACGGCAAATGGACCGAACCGGTCGAGGTGGCCAACGGTATTCAATATGAGGGGAAGCGACATCCCTGTTGGAATCCGGTGCTGTTTCAGCCGAAAGACGGACCGCTGCTGTTGTTTTATAAGGTCGGCCCCGATCCGCAGACGTGGTGGGGCATGTTGACGACCTCGAACGACGGCGGAAAAACGTGGGACCAGCCGCGGCGATTGCCTGAAGGAATCGACGGTCCGGTCAAAAACAAGCCGATTCAATTGGCCGATGGCGACATCCTGTGCGGCTCAAGCACAGAATACGACGGTTGGCGGGTCCATTTTGAAAGGACGAGCGATCTGGGCAAAACGTGGAAGCGGATCGGGCCGATCAATGATGGGACCGAATTCAATGCGATTCAGCCGAGTATCCTGACGTACCCCGATGGACGGATGCAAATCCTTTGCCGCAGTCGCGAAAAGGTCGTCACGCAAAGCTGGTCCGATGACGGCGGTCAAACCTGGAGCGAGATGACGGCGACGGAATTGCCCAATCCGAATTCTGGAACTGATGCGGTGACGTTGGCCGACGGGCGGCAACTGCTGGTGTATAACCATTCGCTGCGCAACGGGCGAGGCCGCGGGCTGCTGAATGTGGCCGTTTCCGAGGACGGGAAACATTGGAAAGCGGCGCTGGTACTGGAAGACGAAAAGGGAGAATTCTCCTATCCTGCCGTGATCCAAACCGCCGACGGCTTGGTGCACATCACGTACACCCACCGGCGCAAGAAAATCAAGCACGTCGTTGTCGATCCGGAAAAACTCGTGCTCCGCGACATCGTCGACGGCCAATGGCCCGAATGATCGACGCGGCGGCCGCGATCAACGAACGAGCGCATGGACTCGGCGCGCCGTCCAATGCAGTGGGGGCGGACTTCGTCCGTCCCGTGACACCGGAAAATTTCCAAAAGTTCTCCGCGGCGCATAAAATATGCCGCCCGATCGATGCGGGCGGCTAAGAGTTTGGCGTAATTGTTCCAGCCTTTCTGTGTTGTTCAAAATCCGAATCGATTGGCGAATCGCACGGCACGGTGTTGGGCATACCATCGACGCTTTGCAATATCCGACGAGTGTCGTCGTTTTCGGGTTCCATCGGGCATCGTCCCAGTCTCCACCATGTCGAGCAAGAAATTCTGTCGCCGTTTTCGAGGGCGTGAATCCGCGGCCTTTAATTGACAATTCATTGATTGTGCGAGTTTGTTTGGTTGCCGGGTTGCGTCTCTCGTCACCATGAGGATGGCAATTTGCGGTCAAAACCGGACACGCCGTTCGGGGAATTTATGAGTAATCTTCAAATTCCCGAGTTTCGACCCACCGTGAGTGCAAACCCGTGCCGAATTCGGCGGGAGCTTTCAACCTCGAAGGTCCACATCACCCGCCGGCCTTGCCGGCGCGATTCAGGGGGCGCCGTTAAATCCCCTACAAAAGTCACCGCGTGCGGCGCTCGATTGTTGACTACAGTGAATCCCACTGAGTTTTGCGGGCCGTCTGACTTAAAAATGAGCTATCTTCCCAGTGTCGCGAGCGTTACGGACGCGCAGCGTCGAACCCTGTTGACCGCTGGAATTCGGATATCGCCGAAACTCGTGGCCGAGTTTCCGACAGACAGACCTCTCAACGAAGATGAACCAGTTTCCTCCACCGACGCCTTGAACCGAGAGTCAGGACGAAGAAGCGCTTCGCACGATGGAGGGACGTGACCGCGGGGCGGAGCGCGGCGACGGGCATTCCATGCCCAAGCGCAAGCAACCCCGCAACGGCTTTCGTCAACGCGTCGCCGTGTTTGTGCCGGAAGGGTATACGCTGTTCGCCGACAAGACGGTCCGCTACTCCTTTCAGGCGTGGGCCCGGAATCTCTCGTCCGGCGGCATCGCGCTGCTTTATCCCGGACAGCTCAAGTTTCAAAGAGCGATCATCAGTCTCAGTCCCGATCAAGCGGACAAGCATCTGCTGCACGTCTGCGTCAATCGCAGCCGGCGGGTCTCGCAGGAGTTCTGGGAATACGGGCTGCAATTCGAGAGCGCGCTGAACGAAGAGCCAGCAGCTGCGCCAGAATAATCGCTGTTTTTGCTGCGGGGGAATTGGCTGACCCGCCAGTCGCGACTACAATGCGGGCCGAGTTTCATTTTGGCCGGTTGAGAGAGGTTGTGACCGATGGCCGAGAGTTTTCGCGACGAACTGGAATCGTTTGAAAACCAGTTCCCCGATCGCGACTATACGATCGAAACGATCTGTCCGGAATTCACGTCGGTGTGTCCCAAGACCGGCCAACCCGATTTCGGCACGCTGACGATCACCTACGTCCCGGACAAACTGTGTTTCGAGCTGAAGTCATTGAAAATGTACTTGCAGCGCTATCGCAATCACGGGGCATTTTACGAGCACGTCACCAATCTGATTCTCGACGACCTCGTCGCGGTCGTTCGGCCGCGGTCGATGACGGTGCACGCGGCGTTCACGCCCCGCGGCGGCATCCGTACCAACGTCATCGCGGAATATTCCGCCGCGGCAAAATAAAAAAGATGCCCGCGCTTTAGCGCGGACACCTTTGGTCGGTTTGGAACTCGATCAGAAGTCGCTTCGTCGGTCATTCGGGCAGTCGGTCGCGGCGGACCTTGGGGAACGGCCCCGACAGCGCTTTCATGAAGGCCACCAGATCGGCCTTCTCCTGATCGGTCAGATCGAGTTTCTTGATCTTTTCGCTCAAATGTGGATTGGGGTGTCCCCCCTTGGCGTACCATTCGACGACTTCTTCGAGCGTTTCCTGGCTGCCGTCGTGCATATAGGGGGCGCTGAATTCCACATTGCGCAAAGTCGGCGTTTTGAATGCGCCGCGGTCTTTTTCTTCGTTCGTCTCCACGAAGCGGCCCAGGTCTGGTTCTTCGGCGTCCATACCGACGCCGAGATTGTGATACTGTTCGTCGGTGAAGTTTGCCCCAGCGTGGCACGCCTTGCAGTCGGTCTTCTTTTCATCGAAGAACAACGCCCAGCCGCGCTTCGCACTTTCGGACATGGGGTGGGCTTCCACGTCGGCTTTCGCCTGCATGATCTCTTCGTAGAACTCCGGCTCGTCCTCCTTGTAGCCGGCCAGATCTTCGTCGGTGATGTCTTCGAACCGCTTGTAGTTTTCCGCGTAGTCAAACGGCGACGGGCCGGTGACGAGTACGCGTTCGAACGAGGCAATCGCCTTGCCGACGTTCTCGATCGTCACTCCCTCTTCGCCGAAGATCGACTCAAATTGCATTTTGTAGCCTTCAATCCCCGCCAGGCAGAGGACGCAGGCATCATGGGTGTTGCCCATTTCGATCGGGGTGGCAATGGGACCGACAGCTTGTTGTTCCAGCGAGTCGGCGCGGCCGTCCCAGAATTGTTTGTCGCTCAAAATGCGATTGTAACTGACGGGCGAATTGCGGCCGCCCTCTTGTCCGCCGACCCCCACGCCGAACCGCGTGTGGCGGGCGAAGCCTTCATCTGGGTCGTGGCAACTGGCACAGGACACCGTGGTGTCAGCCGACAGCCGCCCGTCGAAATACAGTTGGCGGCCCAGTTCGATTTTGGCGCGGGTCAGCGGGTTTTCCTCCACGCCTTTAATCGCCGCCTGCGCGGCCGCCATGCCCAGCGGGAGTTCGAACTCGATCACTTCATGGTTTTGAGGGTCGTCGAGCCACTTTTGAATATCGTCTTTGGTCAACGGCCCTTCGCCGGGAATGCCGGCGGTCAACGGCCAGTCCATCGTTTTGGCCTTGGGAGCATCGCCGTCGGGCTTTTTGGGCGGCTCGGCGTCGGCAGTTTTTTCTTGTGGTTCCTCCGTTTCGGGCTCCGAGGCAGCGTCGGGCTTGACCACTTCCGATTTCTGCTCGTCCGCGGTCGCCTCATCGGCCGGTTTGTCGGCCGTCGCGACAGCGGCACCGCCGCCGTCCGTGGACGCTCCGCTGTCGGCGGCATCATCTTTTTCAGCGGCGCATCCCCACGCACCGATCATGATTGCCGTTGTCAATAGCCATAGGAACTGAGGTTTTCGTAACATGAAGGTTTCCCCTGGATAATTGGGCCGAAATCTCGGATGTTGGTATGCTTGGCGTCAACCGGCGAGCAGATTGGGCATGAATCGGTCTTCGATTCCCCCCGGGCCGCAGGATAGCAGACGGCGAATTCTTTCGCGACTGTCGCGGCCGGTTCCCCCGACGATGACTGGCACCACCTCGCGAGTGCCGGTCAGGGGAGCACGGTTGGCCGACAAATTATAGCCGTGTGAACATAGATGAGAAAAGACAGCAACGGGAGGACCGCAACATGGACAAAATTTTTTTACTCGTCATTTCGTTGTTCACCGTCGCTGCCACGGCCAACGAGTCGCTCCGTGCCGCGGATCGGCCCCCAAATTTGGTTGTAATCCTCATCGACGACCTGGGCTGGAGGGACCTGGGCTGCTACGGCAGCACTTTTTACGAAACGCCGCACATCGACAGGTTGGCCGATGAGGGAATGCGGTTTACGGCCGCTTACTCGGCCGCCCCGGTCTGTTCCCCGACTCGGGCCAGTCTCATGACGGGAAAATCCCCGGCACGGCTCGGATTCTCGGGCCATATCACGGCGGTCCGCAAGTATCGTCATCCTGCCGACAGCTTAATCCTCCCGCCGCGAGACCATATGCGGCTGCAGTTGGAGGAAGTCACGATTGCAGAAGCTCTCAAGCCGGCCGGATACGTTTCCGCCAGCATCGGTAAATGGCATTTGGGACCGGAGCACTACTGGCCCCGCGACCAGGGGTTTGACGTGAATGTTGCCGGATGGACCAACGGCAGTCCACCCAGCCATTTTTTCCCCTATCAAAACGCAGAGCGGGACTGGAACCCGGCCATCCCCACAATGCAGGGAGGAAAACCGGGCGAATATCTCACTGACCGCCTCACCGACGAAGCGATCGAATGCGTACGCCAGAATCACGCTCAGCCCTTCTTTTTCTATTTGACGCACTACGCCGCGCACGCCCCCCTAGAAGCGCAAAAGCCGCTGATACAAAAATACCGCGAGAAGCTGAAAACCAATCGGTCCCAGAAAAACGCCGTCTATGCGGCTATGATCGAAGCAGTCGATCGGGGAGTCGGCCGACTGTTTCAGACGCTGCAGGACCTGAAATTAGAGGAGAACACAGTCGTTATCTTCTTCTCCGACAACGGGGGCCACGCCAGTTCCACGAGCAATGCCCCGCTGCGAGGGAGCAAACAGGATTTGTACGAAGGGGGCATTCGCGTCCCGCTGATTGTCAAGTGGCCCGGCCATATTCCGGCCGGCGCGACCTGCGACGAGTCGGTGATCAGCCACGACCTCCTGCCGACGATTCTCGATCTGGCGGAACGCCCCGACTTGCTCCCCGCCGATCTCGAT
>CALFYU010000209.1 GCA_937952455.1 uncultured Planctomycetaceae bacterium | reverse complement strand
AACTCTATGCGGTGGCTGTTAGCACGCCGAACGACATCAACCAGCACTGCGATAAGCTCAAGGAACTGGCCGCGCAATGCGAGCACGTAACCGATTTCGGATCGCGGGCCAACGTCAGCACCGTCGCGCTGCTGGCCGGTCAGCCAAAACGCATGGTCTCTTATGCCACAGACAATGTTTTGAGCAAGGTTCTCACCGATCGTCAGGGCGATACGGAATTCCAAGCCCAGCGCGGCGATTCTTTGACTGCCGAAATCGAAGACACCGATCTGCTGTTCATCGATACGAAGCACACCGCCGATCAATTCTTGGCGGAGCTAAACCATCTAGCGCCCAAAGTCCGCCGCTGGATCGTGCGCCACGACACGCAGATCTTCGGGGAACAGGGCGAAGACGGCGGCCCGGGGCTGCTGCCGGCATTGCGGCAGTTTATGAAAGAAAACTCGGAATGGTCGGTGGTCTATCACACGCAGGCCAATCATGGGTTGACGGTCATTGGTCGCGACGAAAGGGACAAGCCGAAACTGCCCGGCAAAATAACGATGGCAACCAACTTCGCCAAGGCGGTCGCGGGCCACGTTGCGGACGGCGGGAAAAACGTGGACGCCGCGGCGCTCGAATCGCGCTTGGAAATCTGCACGCTCTGCGATCAGCGCAGCGACGACCGTTGTGCTGTGTGCGGCTGCTTCTTGGCTGAGAAAGCGTCGTGGCGGTCGAGTGACTGTCCGCTGGGCAAATGGCCTCCCGTCGCCGAAAAAGAAGAGGAACAACAGCATGTCGCCTAATCTGCCATTTGTGAGTTGCCTCTGTCCGACCTACTTGCGTCCGGGGCTACTCGCAAATTCGATCGCCTGTTTTCTTGCGCAAGACTATCCCGCCGATCGCCGTGAACTGGTGATTCTTGATGACGCCGGTCAGATCGCTCCGCAACACGGTGACGGGTGGGAAGTGATCTCGACGTTACGACGATTCCGCTCGCTGCCGGAGAAATTCAATGCGCTGGCCGGTCTTGCCCGTGGTGACGTGCTCGTTGTGTGGGAAGACGACGACATCTACTTGCCTTGGCACATCACGGCGCATGTCGATGGCTTGGCAGATGGCGGATTCTCGAAGCCGTCGCGCGTGTTGAGTCTGTACACCGGCAAACTGCGGGAAGAAGAGTCGGCCGGCCGCTTCCATGCCAGCATCGCGTTCACGCGCGAAGTCTTCAATGCCGCCGGTGGTTGGCCGCTGACGAAGCGGGGGGATTTTGATCAGACATTTCTGCGGCGTTTAGTGGGTGCGGCGACCATCGTCGATCCGTGTCGCACTGTTCCACCTTCCTATGTCTTTCGCTGGAGTTCAACTCGCACCTATCACGGCCAATCGCTGATGCAGGGTCCGAGCGACGTGGAATGGTACGAGCGAATCTCTGACGTCGAGATGGATGTAATCATGGAAACGATTGTACCTACGTTCGATGCCGAAACGGTTCGCATATTTGATGATAGACCGAATTAACGGTTCACCAAGAGTGACTGATGTAGTGAATACCGAATGCCAAAGGAGATTTCGAGCAGAGTTTTGAACAGGGCGGACACATCGGAGCGCCAAATTCTTCAAGTTGAATTCGCATTCCGATACGATTACATTGGTTTTATATCGTAGTTTGAAACAATGATCTCGTGTCAATATTTGATCAACCCGATGCCTTAGTGTCGGACCGGCGCTGCAGGCGAGATATTTCTTACCGACTGGGTGACTTCCCGATTACTTGGTCTGCCAAATTTCGTCTTCACTGGAGGATTCGATGGTTCTCGCAAGATTTGCAACTGCTTTGATTCTTTGCCTCATGGCAATCACCAGTCAAGCCGGCGAACCGGTTAACGTGCTGAATTACATGCGCGCTGAGACCGATTTTCAATTTAAAGGCTATGCCGCCAAAGCTGGGGGCGTCGGAAAGTTCATGCGTTTGCGCGACGTCTATTCCGTCAAAGACCAGACGACCATCCGCGGTAATCGTGACACGCTCTACTCGGTAGGGGTGTATGACCTGGTCTCGCCGGTGACGATCGTGATGCCCGAAACACAGGGGCGGTTCCAGTCTCTTCTCGTAATCGATGAAGACGAATTCAACCCCGTACTCAAGAACGGTCCCGGCGAAGTGACGTTGACCATCGACTCCGTCGGCACGCGATATGCGATGGTGTTGGTCCGCACGTTTGCCGATCCGAACAGTCCGGAAGATATGAAGCAGGCACATGCTCTGCAGGATGCAATCCAAATCAAACAGGCAGCGCCCGGCAAGCTGGAGATCCCCGACTGGGACGAAGCGTCATTGGTTGAGACACGGAAACAAATCAACGCACTGGCCATGAAGATGAAGGATTTTTCAGAGGCCTTCGGCCGGCGTGGCGACGTCAACCCGATTGAGCATCTGATGGGCTGCGCAGCCGGTTGGGGTGGCAACCCGCAGCGGGGGGCCATGTACTTCAGCGTCAGTCCCGAAAAGAACGACGGCAAGACCGCCTATACGCTCACGATGCCCAAGGACGTGCCGGTGCAAGCCTTCTGGTCGGTCACCGTCTACAATAAGGACGGCTTCTTTACGCCGAACAAACTCGACGCCTATTCATTCAATAGCACAACCGCCAAGCCCAACGCGGACGGCACGGTAACGATCCACTTTGGAGGCGACTCCCAAGCCACGAATTATCTGCCGATCACCGACGGTTGGAATTACGTCGTCCGCTGTTACTTGCCGGGCTCGCAAATCATCGAAGGCAACTGGACGCCGCAAGAGCCGCAATTGGCCAATTAAACACGGCATGGATGCGGCCGCCACGCCGGAATTCGCGCTCGATGAACTCGTGATGACAATCCCCCCGAGTCCTCAAGCCGGGTAATTCAAAATGAAGTCGCTGCACGACCGAATCCCCCAGTTCTTGACAAAGCTTGGTCTTCTCCTGACGGCAATCGCGGTCAGCATTGCTGCCCAGACCGCAAAAGTCCGGGCGGACGCATCGTCTCCGCCGAAAGACCGAGAGTCGGCGCAAAGCGTCAGTCTGCATGCCGACAAGTCGCTGGGGAACGTGATTCGCACTGACGACCGTTACGGCCATGACGGTTTGTTTCAGGGTCCACGCGGTTGGGTTTATTGGAACTTCCTGGAGCAGCCCAAGCCGATCCACAACCCAAAATTGTGGGCGGACATGCAGTGCAC
>CALFYU010000208.1 GCA_937952455.1 uncultured Planctomycetaceae bacterium | reverse complement strand
GGCCCGCGCCGCGCGCAGCGTATTGCCCTGGTGTTTTTGATGATCCCGCTGTTCCTGTGCCTGATGAACGTCACGGTGCTAGCCCAACATGGTCGGTGGGAATGGGGACGGTTTGGTCGGCTGCCGAAAATCATCGCCCGCTTGCAAGGCGACGCCGCCCCACGGAGTAGCCAGACGCTGCCGGCAACGAATCACGCCGTAAACGCGGCTTCGCGGCCGCCAATTGCAAATGGGAACCGAAGCGATCGATCCCTGGCCGCTGCGACGTCCGAGTACATTCGCCGGTTCGGCCGGACGTTCGAATATTTTAACATTGTCCTGCTTATTGCCGGCCTCGTGGGCTGCCGGCAGAAGCTGCCGCGCCGCGTGTTTGCTCCTCCCATTCTCGCATCGGCGCTGGTTCTGCTGGGCGTGGTGGCGTTGTTGGTTGTTCAAGAAGATTTCAACGGCCGGTATTTCTTGACCCCCTATTTGCTCACCTTGCCGATTCAGACGCTGGGATTGGTCGACCTCGTGGGACGAATCGACGACGCGACCGCGCCGTGGTCGATCTCACGTCGGCGCAGAGCGCAGATCTGGTCTGGCGTCGCGATGGCGGTCGCCGGCTTGTTCGTCAGTCAAGCGCTAACAGCCGGCCACTCCGGCCGCTACGCGCAGGCCGCTTGGGGAGCGCAACTGCGGGCGCAATTTGGCCCCATTGAACGCGTGGAAACGGATTGGGAGTCGGGCCGTATCGGCTATCATGCGGTGGGCAAGCTTCCGCACATCATCTACAACCGATTCCAAAAACCGCTGGCTGGCGCGGAATTGATCATCACCGCTCATCCAGCGCCCGCGTCGTTCCGCAGACGGGCTTTGAGTTATGGACTGACGGAAATCCCCTTGGGGGACGCGGGCGAACATGAATACAGTGCATTCGTCCGCACGAAAACAAGTTTCGCGCAGAAGACGAATGAGTCATCGCAGCGAGTGCGCTAGCCTATGACGACCAACGTCCCTGACACCCCGGAATCTGATACCGTTGATGTTCCGGATGCGGAGCCATCCGCGGGCACGCGGTTCGGCCTGCATCGCGGGGATCAGCTCTTCGTGGGAGTCATGCTGGCCGTGTTGGCGGTCGCCTCGTTCGCCTACTGGATGAAACTCAGCGGCTGGGGACGCCGGCCGGTCGAAATTGAACGCTTGCCGTCGCGGAAATACGACTTTCGCCTGGATGTGAACCGGGCAACATGGGTGCAGTGGGCGCAACTGGAAGGGATCGGCGAAGTGCTCGCCCGGCGGATTGTCGCCGACCGCCAACAAAATGGACCCTTCGCTACGGTCGACGAATTGCGGCGCGTCAACGGGATCGGCGCTAAGAAATTGCAGGCAATCCGGGAATGGTTGTATGTCGACCCCGCGACCGCCGTGCCTCGGCGGCCCGGTGCGGAGCCTTAACGTGCCGGGGCATGTCTGCTACGATTCGACAAAACCAATGGGCTCGCAACCCCACGTTTCCCGGTCGAGAGTTTTCGAAAGGCGTCTGTAATGAAACCGTCCCTCGCGCGGCACGCTCACCTGCTGGCCATATTCCTGCTTGCGAGCGGAGGCTGCGAACCATCCTCGGGGCTGGAACCGCTGATCGAGCCCACCAAAGTCGACAAACCGGTCGTCGCTGAGATCGTCACCAATCGCGGCACGATCAAGCTGTGGCTCGACGGCGACAAGGTGCCTTACACCGTGGGCAATTTTGTGACGCTGGCGGAAAAAGGGTTTTACGACGGGCTGACGTTTCACCGCGTGATCCCCAACTTCATGATCCAAGGCGGCGACCCCAACGGCGACGGGTCCGGCGGGCCGGGATATCGCTTCAAGGATGAATTTCACCCCGAACTCAAACACGATCGGCCGGGCATCATCTCCATGGCCAATGCCGGACCAGCCACGAACGGGTCGCAGTTCTTCATCACCCACACCGCGACGCCGCATCTGGACGGGATGCATTCGGTGTTCGGGCACGTGATCGAAGGGCAGGACGTGGTCAATTCGATTGGGATCGGAGACAAGATCGAGAGCATCAAAATCAATCACAATCCCGATCCGAAATTGGCTCCGAAATCGGACGAGGAATCCAAGCCGGAAGCGGCTTGAACCCGCTTTTGCCAGCGAAAACGGGCCAATTTTCAGGCGTTTCAAGACGTCTTAACCCGTTTCGACGGTTGTGCTAAACTCCGCCGTCACCAGTTTCCCCAGGCGGCATGGTTGGCCGTCGGAGTTTGCACGAAAACCCTGAAAGGACTCGGGTTATGAAGTCGTCCCTCTCATCGTTGTGCGCACGGTTGCTGTGCGGATTGATCCTGGCCTGTGCGGGCTGCTCCTCAGCGCCGCGGGAAGCGGCCCTCGAATCGGCGGAACTCGGCCCGGCCAATGACAGCAAACAAGCATCGCGCCCGACGGGGACGCAGACGGCGGTGATCGAAACCAGCAAGGGGACGATCAAGATTGTGCTGCACGGCGACAAGACCCCGAACACGGTTGATAATTTCATGCGGCTCTCCCGACGGGGCTTTTATGACGGGCTGACGTTTCACCGCGTGATTGAGAACTTCATGATTCAAACCGGTTGTCCCAACGGCGACGGCACTGGAGATCCGGGTTATGAATTTGATGATGAGTTCCATCCCGCCCTCAAACATGACGGACCGGGCGTCGTCTCCATGGCCAATGCCGGCAAGAACACGAACGGCTCACAGTTCTTCATCACCCACAACGCCACGCCGCACTTAAACGGCAAACATACCGTCTTCGGCCGCGTCATCGAGGGGCAGAACGTCGTCAACGCAATTCGCCAGGGGGATCGGGTCAAGCGGATCACGATCGTCGATGGGGGGAGTACGGCGGGGTAGGGTGTAGGCTTTAGTCGTTAGGCTTTAGGGTTGGCATATGAATGCCGTACGGTCCTCGCCTGCCGTACTCTGGCCACTGACCACTGACCACTGACCACTGGCCACTGACAACCGGCCACTCCTTCTCTGCCTACTGCCTACTGCCCTCTGCCTACTGCCCACTATCCGACGTCTTCTCGGCGGCCCGTGTGTTCCAAAGCCGCGCGGTTTTGTCGTAACTCGTCGAGACGACGTGTGTCCCATCGGGCGAATACGCCACACCGGTGACGCGGTTCTCGTGTGCCGCGATGGTTGTGAGCGGCTCCCAGGTCTCCGTTTGCCAAAAGTGGATATCGTTCTTGCCCTTGAATCGCCCGCCGCCGCCGGTGGCCAGGGTTTTGCCGTCGGGCGAAAAAGCCAGCGCATTGACCGGTCGGGAATGTCCCTCCAGCATCTTGAGCGGTTTGCCGGTCGAGGCGTCCCAGACGCGGACGGTTTCATCCGTGCCTCCGGTGACTACCTGTTTGCCGTCCGGCGAGAAGGCGATGCAGTTGATTCCGCGGGTGTGACCATTCAGTGTCGCGCGGACTTGGCCCGTGGCGGCGTCCCAGATATAGGCGGTGCCTTTCTTGCGAGGCTGCTCGGCGTCGCCATCGGCCGAGGCGACCAGTGTTCCGTCAGCCGAAAAGGCAACCGAAGTCACCGGCAAACGATGTTCTGTAAACGCCAACCGCTCCTGGCCGTCGGCAATATTCCAGAGGCGCGCCGTTTCATCTTCCCCTGCGGTCGCCAACGTTTGTCCATCCGGCGAAAATGCCACGCCAAGTACGTAACCCCGCTGTCCCTTCAGAACTCGCTGATCATCCCCAGCGGGATCGATGAGCGTCACGGTTTGATAACTGCCGGCGGCCAGCAGTTTTCCTTCGGGCGCATAGGCTATCGCTTGCACGTAACCCGTGTTCAACTCGATCGATTTGCGTTCTCCCTCGGCCTGAGGATTTAATATGTCGATCTTGTTGTACGTCCCGACGGCCAACGATTTGCCGTCCGGGGAATACGCGACGGACGTCGTCCATTCATCAAACCCGCTCCACTCCCGCTGCGGCTTGGCCGTTTCCTCGCCGTTTCCAAAGGGAAGCTGTTCGGCCTCGACGTGTGCAGCGGCGATCAATCCGCCGACGATGAGTGAGCAAGCCCAGAGATAGGTTGGTTTCATGTCCGGGTCCTGGATGGGTGTTCCGCCTGTGACGTGGTTTTTTTACGTCCTTCCGCCGCTCACGATACTTGACGTCGCCGTGCGAGGCAATTCCGGCCCCCTTGACGTGTCCTTTGCCGGGGAACGACAATCGATCACTCCCCTCAACGTCGTGTCGAGATAGTGCGTTCTTATGAATCTAATCCGTATTTATCGGTTCTACCTGCCGTGGATCCTTCTGCTGTGTGGGTTGCCACTTCCAGCGGCGGCACAGGAAACCGCGACCAAGCTCCCGATCACGTTCGAGACGGTCTACGGTCCCGGTGCGACGCTCAGTCCCTTTCGTCACGGTGCACCGCGGTATGAGTGGCTGCCCGACGGCGAACACTTGGTGCAATTCGCACCAGACGGCGTCAGCAGGTATCACGTCGCGACCGGTGACACGTCACCCCTGATCGATCGAGAAAAGCTCGCGAACGGCTTGGAATCGCTGGCGGGGATCGACGCGGCGACCGCCCAAGCGTTGGCCGGCAAATCGTTGCGGCGGTTTACGCCGTCCTATGACGGTGTGCTGATCAAACACGAAGACAAGCTTTTCTTTGCCAAGCTGGATGGGAGTTTTGCCTGCCCATTGATCGATGCTGCCGGTGCGGCGGAATTGGTAACGTTCAGTCCCAACGGCCAAGATGTGGCCTTTGTCCGCGACAATGATCTGTACGCCGTGGACGTCGCCACGCAGACCGAGCGGCGTTTGACATCCGACGGCGGCGACTTGATCCGCAACGGCAAAGCGGATTGGGTTTACTGGGAAGAAGTCTTCGACCGGGATGCGCAGGCGTTTTGGTTCAACGGCGACGGAACACAGATCGTGTTTCTGCGCTTTGACGATACGCCGGTCGATACATTCGCCATCAATAACGACCTCCTGACCGCGCAGCAGATCCGTGACACGCGTTATCCGCAGGCAGGCACTCCCAACCCGATTGTAGAGGTGGGAATTGCTTCGGTCGCCGAGGGAAGTGTGCGGTGGGTCGATCTGTCAGAATATCCGGCAGAGGATCGGCTGGTTGTGCGTGCCGGTTGGCTGCCGGATGGCAAAACTGCGTATCTGTACCTGCAAAACCGCACGCAAACCTGGCTGGACTTGGTCGTCATTGAACCCGGCAGCGCGACCCCGCGGCGCTTGTTGCGGGAAACGACGCAGGCTTGGGTGAGCAATCTGGCACCGCCGGTTTTTCTCAACGATGGATCGTTTCTGTGGGAAAGCGAGCGTACGGGTTGGCGGCATCTCTATCATTACTCCGCCGACGGACAGTGCCTCGGTGCGGTGACCAGCGGCGACTGGGAAGTCAGCCGAGTGCAGCATGTCGACGAAGAGGCGCGGTTCGTCTATTTTTCCGGTACGAAAGATTCGCACTTGCAGGAACAACTCTATCGCGTTTCTCTCGACGGCGGCGAGCCGCGGCGATTGACGGCGGCGGACGGCACGCACCGAATTCGTTTCTCCCCGCACGGCCGTTATTACCTCGACGCGCACAGCGCACAGGATCGTGCCACGGCCACGGAACTCTACGAGGCCGACGGCCAATTGATCCGACAATTGCACAGCACCAATACGGCGGAGTTCGATGCCTTCGAGTGGGGGACTCAGCAAATGGTGCAAATCGAAACCCGCGACGGCGACACGCTGGACGGCAGTCTGCTCCGGCCGGCCGATTTTGATGGGGCGCGGAAATACCCAGTCTGGCTCCGGATCTACGGCGGGCCGCACTATCCGACGGTGCGGAATCGCTGGTCGAAGTCGCATCAACTGTTTGACGAAGTCCTGGCGACGGCTGGAATCGCGGTGCTCCGCGTCGATCCCCGTTCGGCGAGCACTCGCGGCGCGCAGAGCGCCTGGAAAGCGTATCGCCGGCTCGGCGTGGCCGAGTTGCGTGATCTGGAGGACGCCGTCACCTGGCTGAAGGCCAAGCCGTGGGTCGACGGAGAGCGGATTGGGCTTAGCGGCGATAGTTACGGCGGTTTCTTGACGGCATTCGCCCTGACGCACAGCAAGTCGTTCGCCGCCGGAATCGCCGGCGCTCCGGTCACCGACTGGCGGAACTACGACACGATTTATACCGAACGCTACATGGACACACCCCAAGCCAATCCGGAAGGGTACGACGAAACGTCGGTCGTCAAAGCCGCCGCCGACCTGCACGGTCAGCTGTTGCTGCTACACGGGATGCAGGACGACAACGTTCACCTGCAAAACACGACGCAGTTGGTCGATGCGCTGCAGCGTGCCGGCCGACCGTTTGAATTAATGCTCTACCCGCGGGCGGATCACGGTTTGCATGGTGCACACCTCGCCCGTCTTAAGTATGATTTCATTGTGCGGACGATGCATCCCGACTCGACGAACACCGATCCGACAAACCGTTGAAAGTCAGAAAGAGTCCTTGAGGCGGGTACCACGGCTGTCTTGTCCGGCGGTGTTCTTTTGGTCGCACAATTTGCACTAGCGAACAAGCCGCCAGTGACACCTTTTTTTGCCCCGTGACTTATTGATTTCACTATGCCCGAACCGATCACCATCAGCGACGAAACTTGGGAACTGCTCAGCCGGCCCAGCACGGCCACGCTCACCACGGTCCTCGCCAAGAAGGGATTGTGGAATACGTTTTTGACCGGCGTCAAACCGCTGGCGCCCGGGCGGCGGATGGCGGGACGGGCGTTTACGCTGCGCTACATCCCTTCCCGCGAGGATTTGGACACCTCGCTCAATTTCGACAATCTGACCGATCCGCAGCGGGTAGCGATCGAAAAAGTCGGACCGGGCGAAATCCTGGTCATCGACGCCCGGGGGGCTGAACGGGGCGGGACGATGGGTGCGATTCTGGCAACGAGGATGCAGGTCCGCGGCGCCGCTGGCGTGGTGACGGACGGCGCATTTCGCGATTCCCCCGTCATCGCCGCCCTCGATATGCCCGCCTATGCCCGCTCGGCACACGCGGCGACGAACAAGACGATTCACCATCCGTGCGACTTTCAACGACCGGTTGCCTGCGCCGGAGTCGCCGTCTATCCGGGGGACGTGTTGATTGGAGATGACGAAGGAGTTGTGGTGATTCCTCCGCACCTGGCGGAGGAGGTGGCCCGGGAAGCGGCGGCTCAGGAGCATCGCGAAGATTTCATCATCGAGAAAATCCGCGGCGGCGCGTCGCTGGTGGGGACATACCCCATGGACGAGAAAACGCAAGCCGAGTATGAACAAACCTTGCGTAAGCCGTGACGAGCTGCCGCAAGAACTCAACGAGGACTGGAGTCATGATGCCGTTTCGAGATCACCTGTTGGCCCTTATTGCGCTGCTGCTGTTGCCACTGCCGCTCTGCGCCGACGAACCGGATGCGGCGGTACAAAGCCGCATCGAACAGGACGTCCGCGACTTGGGAAGCGCCGACTTTGCCGTCCGCGACGCGGCGACAAAACGACTGAAAAAAATTGGTCGCCCGGCGATTGAACCGCTGGCCGAGTTGGCGCTGGGAGAGGACTTGGAGGCCACCGACCGCGCGTTGCAAATCCTAGCGTCCTTTTACGACATCGACGACGAGGCCACGCTGGAGAAATTGGATACGGCGCTTGAACAATTGGTCGATTCGCCCGCCCCGTCAGCGGCCCGCCGCGCAGCGGCCGCAATGGCCGTTCACGCGAAAAACCGCGACCGCCGCGCCGTGAAGCGGCTCGTGGAGTTGGGTGCGATGGTTAAGCCGTTGGGGATTGGCAGAATCAATGAGGATTCCGGCGGCCAGCTTGACGTGTGGCTCGACGATCAATGGAAGGGAGGGGACACGGAACTGAGGCTATTTCGCCGCCTCGCGCCCGGCCGGCTGCGCGTCCTGTACCGGGTCGACGGATGTTCCGCATCACTGGACGCCGCCCGCAAACTGGAACAACAGATTCCCAATCTCTCTTTTCAGGAGCGTGGCCCCGCCTGTTTGGGTCTGGGTGCCGGGGAGCCGAAAGAGCGCGGGTTTCAAATCCAAATTGCGTCCCCCGAGGGCTCAATCGCCGCGGCGGGCATGCAAAACAATGACATCATCGTCAAATATGACGGCCAAGAGGTGAACAACTTCGAACAGTTAGTCGAGATGATCAAAAAGAACAAGGTCGGCGACACGGTCAAAATCGAGTTCCTCCGCACGCAAGATACGGACGCCGGCCGGGCCCTCGTACAACTCTCCGTCGACGTCCGCCTCAAAAGCTGGCGAGAAGTCTTCGACGAGGCCGAACGGGCCGAGCGAGAACAGGAGAAAAAACTCGAAATTTCCCCGGAACCCGACCCCGGCCCGCTGCCCGACGACGACGAAGACGACGAGAATGACGAGGAGGAAACTCCGCCGGAGAAATAGATTTTCACACGACTTCGCTCAAAAACAGCAGCTATAGTTAAAGGTGAGGAGGGTGAAACACGTGTTGACTTCTCCTCAAGAAATTTGCTATCTCCCCGCACGCGACCCGGGAAGAAAAAGGTTCAAAGTCGGGCCGCGGGGATGTCGATGTAGTTACTTGTCGCCGACGGCATCGGACGGGCAAGTGCTGACCGAGATCGACTCCAAACAGTTGCCAATTGCATCGTCGCGGCATTATTTATTAGACCCAGTTTCAAAACCCGGTTGCGCTTGTTCGTGCAACTGTCATACACGTATGGAACTGACGCGTCAGAGGGTTTTGAAACCAGTTGTCGTATTATAAGGTTCAGGCCATTCGTCTCGCATTCCGGCGGAGGGACCAAATTATTTGCGTTGGCCGGGGTCACTGATCGGCGTTCGCCTAGCGGAGCCGGACCCTCGCCCTTCTCGCAGCGACTCGACCGTCGCAATCGACGCATGGCATGAACCCTGACCGCGGCTCACCGAATTCGAGTGGGCCGCGGTCCTTTTTCTTCCGACGCGTCCTCACGACCTTCGCCCGGCGCTAAAACAATCCCCCGCCGGACTCCTCGTCGTCCGCTTTGGTTTTCTTCGGGGCGCGCGACTTCTTTTCGGCCGTAGCGGTGGCGTCGAACGGCTCCGTGATCAGGTTGCCCTGTTCATCAACGGCGGTCAGCAGTTCGATCTTTTTCTCCGCCTGCTCCAAAGTGCGATAACAGGTCCGCAGCAGTCCGATCCCTTGCTCGAACCGCACCAGCGATTGCTCCAAACCGCCCGAACCCTCTTCAAGTTCGGCAACGATCTCCTGCAATTGGTCGAGCGCTTCTTCAAAAGTCGGTGCGTCGGCGTCTTGTTTTCGGCGTTTGGCCATGCGTGCCTCACTTCAAAAAGTCGCGCGGTGCTCCCGCGTCGGTCGATTCAATTCTACTGACGATCCGCCCGTCAGCCAGCAGCGTGTGTAACGGTGCTCCAGCAGATGCGTCGTCGATCGATTTTAGAAAGTCCTGCGCTTCGGCAAGTTTCGTCAATGAATAACCCCGGCCCAGCACGGCCAGCGGGCTGAGTGCTTCCAGCGTCGCGGATGAGGCCGCCAAGCGTTGCCGGGCGGCGTCGATCAGCCGCCGCACGGCCCGGCGGCTGCGGGCATCGAGTTCGTCGAGCTGTTGTTGCCGGTCATGAATCCGCTCGGCAGGATGAACGAACACCCGCCTCGACGCCAGGGAGTCGAGCTGATTGCGGGCGGCGACCGCTCGTTGCCGCAATCCGTTAATCAACCCGACTCGCAATTGGGCAACGGCTGCGCGGACTTCGCGAATGTCGGGAACCACCAGTTCCGCCGCTTCGCTGGGGGTCAACGCGCGGCGGTCAGCCACCAGGTCGGCGATCGTCACGTCGATCTCGTGCCCGACGGCACTCACGATGGGGATCGGACAATCATAGATGGCCCGGGCGACGATCTCTTCATTGAAGGCCCACAGGTCCTCTAAACTCCCGCCGCCGCGGCCGGTGATGACCACGTCCACGCCTGAGATCTGCGGAACGCTGCGCAGCGCCGCCGCAATTTCCCCCGCCGCCCCCGGCCCCTGAACGAGAACCGGCAGGATCAATATCTCCGCCACTGGCCACCGCCGCGTGAGGACCTGCAACATGTCGCGGACGGCGGCACTGGTCGGACTGGTCACCAAGACGATCCGCCGCGGAAGCTCCGGCAACGGCCGTTTGTGTTCGGCAGCAAACAGTCCTTCTTTTTCCAATTTCTCGTGCAACTGCCGAAACGCAAGTTCCAGCGCGCCAAGCCCCTGTGGCTCGCATTGTTCGATGATGAGTTGATAGGAACCGCGGGCTTCGTACACCTCCACGCGTCCGGCTGCGACGATCTCCAATCCGTCGTGCAGATCGAATTTCAATCGCGACGCGGTCCCCCGCCACAAGATCGCCCGCAATTGCGCCGTTTCGTCCTTGAGCGTCAGGTAACAATGCCCAGACGCGGCCCGGGACAGGTTCGAGATTTCGCCCGCAACCCAGACGAAGGGAAATTCCGCTTCGAGGCAGTTTTTGATCTCCCGCGTCAATTGCGAGACGGTCATCAAAGGGACGTCGGACATGGCCATCGGAAACCGTTTTTTCCGTTGAAAAATGCAGCAAATTCAGCAATCGGGACAGGCAGTTTAACCGGATTGGGAACGCTTGAACACCTGCCCCGTTCCGTGAGCCGGATTTGGTCGGGTGTCCAACAACAATAAGCAATGACCGCTTGGCGAAAATCCTCGCCGCGACTTGATTCACATCATGAGACGGCAACAATAAAATCAAGCGGCGCTCGCTCATCTGGACTTAATGCCCGGGGCTGTTTCATGACGGCACAGCACGGAAGGTATCGCTGAAAATATTCTACGGAGAAACCGCCATGACAAACCGACTGCGTCGTATTCTGCCCCTTTTCTTTGTTGCTATGCTCGCACACACCACAACCTTTGCGGCAGCAGACACCGGATTTCTGGATCGCGTCTACACCGATGACGCGGGCGACCACAAATACACGGTGTTTGTGCCCAAGGCCTACGATGAGAGCAAACAATGGCCGGTCATTTTGTTCTTGCACAGTGCGGCGCAGCGGGGCGCCGACGGAACGGCACAAGTTGAACAAGGATTGGGCCCGGCGATCCAGGAACGGGCAGAAACCTTCCCGTTCATTGCCGTCTTTCCACAAGCCGAGGATACCAAAGGGCGGATCCTAACCGAATGGTCTCCCGATGCGCCGGACGGGGCGCGGGCCTTAAAGATTCTGGAAACGGTCGAGAAAACCTACCGCGTCGACCCGCAGCGGAGAATCGTCACCGGTTGGTCGATGGGCGGATACGGCACGTGGCTCATGGCGGCGGCCAAGCCGGACTTTTGGTCGGCGATCGTACCGATCTCCGGCGGCGGTGATCCCGCGATTGCGAAAACGATCAAGGACATTCCAGTGTGGTGCTGTCATGGCGCCAAGGACCCGGTGGTCAAGGTCGCAGAGTCGAGGCAGATGATCGACGCCTTGCGAGCTGCCGGAGCGAAACCGCATTACACCGAATATCCCGATGCCGAGCACGATGCCTGGAAGTTGGCCTACCGCGACGACCGTTTGTATCAATGGATGCTCGATCCGTCCGCGCCCGTCAAATCGACCGCGCCGCTGTTGGCCAAACCAAGGCAGCGGACGGTGGATGAGCAAAAAGCCCGCGATGCCGAACCGTTCGTCCCGGCGCTGGAGATTCCCGCAGCAATCAGCGTGCGGCTGGGGAACGATCTGCTCAAAGCGATGGCGGAGACGATTCCTCAAGTCACCCCCCGCGACGTAACGCAGGGGCAAATTCCAAACATCGGCCAAGGCTCGTCTGTGGAAGGCGTTTATTTCAGCACGACGCTGTACGGCATCCGATATTCCGGCGAGCTGGTCCGCGCCCGCGTGAAAGCGTATCAGAAAGACAAGGTGAACGTGCAGGTCGGATTGCGGAACGTGCAGATCTACATCAGCGGCGCGTCCATCACCGGGGAATCCGGGCCGTTCGGCGGCGGGCGGTATGCGCGATCGGGGCCGATGAGCATCTACTTGGGACATCGCCGCCCGATTTGGATCAGTTTTGACGTCACCCCCTACAGCGCCAACCGCCAATTGAAGCTCCGGCTCCGCGGGACCTATTTTCGCATTCCCGATGATAACTGGTCGGTGAGCGGCCCGGCGGGGGTTTCGGCCAGCGGATTGGGCATGGACGAGGGCCGCATCGCGAACAGCTTGCGCAGCGGACTATACGGCAGCAAGAGCCGCATCGAACGCGAAATCCTGGCGGCCATTCCGCCAATGGTGGCAGAATTGGAGAAGAAGATCGACCTGTCACCGGCCGGAAAGCTGGTGACCGGATTGTGGCCGTTGCCGGTCTATAAACCACGCGTCCGCGTCTGGCCGCAGGAGGTCAACACCGACGAGAATGGGATCAGCATCGTGCTCGGTGCCACAGCCGCCGCCATCGACGCCCGGCACGCTCCCGCCCGGCCGCAAACCGTCGCGCCGGCCGGTCCCGATGCGCAACATGTCCCGCGGACGGAGAAATTTCAATTCGGCATCGCCCCGAATATGCTTGCGCCGCTGACGCAAATGCTGATCAATGAGGACGCTGCCCGCATCCACGTACTCGATACGCCGATTGAAAACTTCAAACCGTTGGCGGACCGGCAATTCTTATCGGAGGTGATTCCCGACCTGAAGCGCTACGGCTCGGATGTCGAAATCTGGTCGGAACTGATCATGACCGAGCCGCTGCGAATTGTGAACGTGCCCGGCGAAGACGGCGGCGACAAAGACAAACCGACGATGCAACTGCAGTTGCCCCGGTTGCTGATATCATTGGCGATCAAACCGGACCCGCAAAGTGAGACCTGGACTCCCTATGCTGAGCTGGAATTCTCCGCCGCCCAAGATGTGGTCCCCACGCTGCAAAAGCCGACGTCGCTTACGCGGGCAATGGTGCTCAAATGGCAGGGCCAACCGGACCTGAACCTACAGGCGCGGTTTGCGCCCGATTATTCACCGCAGGAAGAGACCATCGACTTGCCGCGAATTCGCGAGGTGCTGTTGGCCGGTTGGGCCGAATTGACCGACGCGGGAACGGCATCGCAGGTCGAAATCAACGACTTTGACCTGGGGTACAGCAAGCTGCGCGCAAACGACATCACCTGGGCGCCGCCACAGATCTTGGCCACTTATGGTGCTCCGGGCGTGCGGATCACGAACAACTTCGACGAGCCGCTAATCTACGAAACCAAAGGCCCGTACAGCGGGTGGGGCGGACCGTATACGCTGCCGCCGGGTGAGTCGCACTACTTCGGTATGACCTCGCCGCTGACTTACCGCCCTCGCGTCCCCGGCCACGATCAGATGTTCACGCTGCCGGTCGGCTCGCACTCGGCTTACTCGGCACCAATTGCCGGTAAGCCGCCGCAACTCTACCAAGCCAACGAACCGACCCAAGAAAAGCCGTCCCCCAACGAACTACCCACAGCCGCCGCCGACAAGAAAAACGCCGCGACCGAGTGAGCTGGGGGCGGCTTAATATCAAGCCACAGATTGAACACAGATTAAACACGGATAAAAGAAAAATTGGACAAGGCGTCACGTCTCGGAAACCACTTGGAGCGGGTTTTGATGGTGA
>CALFYU010000207.1 GCA_937952455.1 uncultured Planctomycetaceae bacterium | reverse complement strand
GCACGCTGGTCCTTCCGACCAACTGCACCTGGATGAAACCTGAATTACCGGTCGTTTACCGTACGAATTTCGTCACAGCGCTTTTGCTGGCACATCAACCCGGCGGCGGCCAGGAACTAATCGTGGAAATGTCGGAACAAAACCATCCGTCGGTTGTCCGGCTACGGGAAACACTGGAAGATTGGGAACACGGGTTGTCTTGGTGGCAATGGTTTCACTGGAAAACCGGCCTGATCCCGGACGCGCCCATTAATTTGAAATTCCCTCCGGGAGAGTTCTTTGACCCGATTGTCACTTTGGCGACGACTCCGCAGCAAACACAAACTCCCGACGGTGCAAAATCGCAGGCGGTCTGACGCTGCACTTTCGTATTGCGGCCCTATGAGAGCATCGCCGTGGTGGTTCCCTCTATTCCAGCACCGCAGCAGGGCTTTGAGTTTTGCCACCACTGCGGCCGCGGTGGCCGCCGGCGTCGTCGCGCCGGCGGCTTATCTCCTCGGAACCACGTTTTGTTATTGGCTGACTGCACCGCCAACAAAAAATGACTCGGATTGCAATAACATGATCGTCGTCAAACTCATCGCCGGATTGGCTGCATTGGTGCTTGGCGCCGACATGCTGGTGCGCGGCGCGACTCGCCTGGCAGCCGCATGGGGCGTTTCGCCGCTCCTTGTCGGTTTAACCATCGTCGCCTTCGGCACCAGCGCTCCGGAACTGGCCGTCTCCGTTTCCTCCGGGCTTTCGGGCCAGGCGGAAATCGCGTTGGGCAACGTCTTGGGGAGCAATATCTTCAACGTGTTGTTTATCCTTGGAATCTCAGCTGTAGTGGTCCCATTGGTTGTCGATCAAAAACTAGTGCGGCTCGACGTACCGTTGATGATCGGAATCTCCGCCGCCACCTTAGGATTCGCCGCTGACGGCCGGGTGGGTCGCCTGGAGGGACTCGTGCTCGTTGCGGGATTGGCGGCCTATGTGGGATGGTGCATTCTTGCCGGCCGAAAAGAGCCACCGCCGGTGCAAGCAGAATACGACATAGCGTTCGGCGAACATCGCGGTCGCGACCCGGAAACGAACCTCCTCAGTGGCACACTCCAGTGGGCTTGTCAAGCGGGTCTCATTGTAGGCGGATTAATACTGTTGGTCGCCGGTTCGATCTGGTTTGTTGGCGGTGCGGCGGATATCGCACGCTACTGGGGGGTCAGCGAATTGGTCGTCGGGCTGACAATCGTCGCCGGCGGTACGTCGCTGCCGGAATTGGCGACGTCGGTAGTTGCCGCGATCCGCGGCGAACGGGACATTGCCGTCGGCAACGTTGTCGGCAGCAACATCTTTAACTTGCTGGGCGTTCTCGGTCTCACGGCGGTCGTCGCGCCCGACGGCGTCGCGGTAAGCCCGCAGGCACTGCGGTTTGATATACCGGTCATGCTGGCGACGGCGGTCGCATGTTTGCCAGTTTTCTTCACCGGACATTGCATTGCCCGTTGGGAAGGAGCCTTGTTCTCGGGTTATTACGCGGCCTACACGGCAACGCTGGTGATGATGGCGACGCAGAGTGATTCGCTGGCGATCTTTCGGCCGTTGATGCTGGGGCTCGTACTGCCGCTGACCGCCATAACGCTGGCGGTGATCGCGGTCCGCGCGAAACGGACATCACCGCCTTTGCGAACCAACAGCGCGACGGAGCCTCGTTAAGTGATTTGGGAAGCCTGGTTCATTTTGGCGGTCGTTGCGCTGTTGTTGACGGCGTTGACCCGCAATTGGGGGCCGCCCGACCTGTTGGTCCTTGGCAGCTTGGCGATCGTGGTGCTGGTCGGGGAAATCACCGGCACCGAACAATTGCCGCACGGCTCCCAAGCCGTCTCTGGTTTTGCCAATCCCGCGGTCTTGACCGTCGGCGCTCTGTTCATTGTAGTGGCTGGATTGTCGCAGACCGGCGCGATGATGCGGTTCGCGTTGCCTTTGTTAGGCCGCCCGGCGACAATTTCCGCCGCCCAGAGCCGCATCATGATGCCCGTGGCCGCCTTGAGCGCCTTTCTCAATAACACGCCGATCGTCGCCATGTTTCTCCCCGTGGTCGGCGATCTGTGCCGCCGCACCGGCATTAGCCCGTCGAAGTTGTATTTGCCGTTGAGCTGTGCGGCGACGCTCGGCGGCTTATGCACGTTGATCGGCACGAGCACGAACGTGATCGTCAGCGGTCTCGTTGCAGCACATACGCAACATGGCCCGCTGAAATTCTTCGATCCCGCGTGGGTCGGCGTTCCCAGCTGCTTGGCAGGATTGGCGTTTATTATGCTCACGCAGCGGTGGCTCTTGCCTGACCGGAAACCGGCGATCAGCTTGAACGACGACCCGCGGGAATACTCCGTTGAAATGACGGTGCCGCCCGACAGCCCGCTGGTTGGCAAAACAATCGAACAAGCCGGGCTGCGGCACCTGCCGGGATTGTATCTCGTCGAAATCGATCGCAACGGAGACGTGTTGGCCGCCGTCGGTCCGCAAGAACGATTGGCGGCGTACGACGGCTTGATTTTTGTGGGGGTCGTCGAATCGCTGGTCGATCTACAAAAACTGCGGGGGCTGGTTCCCGCCCTGGAAGCGCATTCGCGGCCGGTGCCGAACGCAGCCGCCCGGAACCTGATGGAGGTCGTCGTGTCCGACCGGTGTCCGCTGTTGGGAAGCAGCATTCGCGACGGTCGTTTTCGCAGCGTCTACGATGCGGCCGTGATTGCCGTGGCGCGGAGCGGCCGACGGGTAGCGGGGCGTAGCGGCGATATTGTACTGCAACCCGGCGACACGCTGTTGTTGGAAACACGGACCTCGTTCGTCGACGAACTGCGCAATTCACCCGATTTTTATCTGGTCAGCAGCGTGCAGAACTCTGCCCCGGTCCGACATGAGTTGGCTCCGCTGGCGGTCTTGATTTTGCTGTCGATGGTGTTGGCGGCCGCGCTGGAGTGGCTGCAAGTGCTGTCCGCGGCCATGTGCGCCGCCGGCTTGATGATCGTCACCGGATGTTGCACGGCGACCGAGGCGAGGCGGAATATCGATTGGTCGGTGCTATTGGTGATCGGTGGGTCGCTCGGCATCGGCCAGGCCCTGCAACAAAGCGGCGCTGCGGCGACGATTGCCGCGGCGATGATTTCTTTTGCCGGCGGGAATCCGCATCTTGTGCTGGCCGCCGTCTATCTGACCACGATGCTCTTTACCGAGATGATCACCAACAATGCCGCGGCGGTGCTTGTCTTTCCCATCGCTGCCTCAGCCGCGCAGACGCTGGAAATTAGCGTCATGCCTTTCGCAATGGCGGTGATGGTGGCTGCCTCAGCCGGGTTTGCCACACCGATCGGTTATCAGACCAGTTTGATGGTCTACGGCCCGGGCGGATATCGGTTCGCGGATTACCTGCGATTCGGCATTCCGCTGGATTTGTTGGTGATGCTTCTCTGTGTGTTGCTCTTACCTCTGATTTGGCCGTTCTAATACCGGGATGAGAGTCAGGAAATTCCGAAATGTCGCACTTCAGGCACCACCATGTCCCCACGGAAGAACCGCTGGTCGACTTCGAGCGTTAGTTTCTGGAACAGCATCCGAAATTGTGGACGGCCACGTTGTTGGGGCCGTTCTTGATGACAGCCGCTGTGCTCTGCGCCGTTTGGTTCGTTGCGGGACCGGATTATGTGCGGCGGCTGCTGGTGATGGCCGTCGCCACCTTATCGATTTTTGGCCGCTTCATTATTCTGGCAGGCAACGACCCTGACATAGCTCAACTCAACGAGTCAATGAACTCCACGGAACTGTTTTTCATGGTGTTCTATCTCGACGTCGCTGTGGCAATGGTGCTGGCGTTTCATTTGGGATTCTTGTTCCGCCTTCCGGTTCTCGGGTGGCGGCTGAAAGAGCTGATCGTCGACGGCCGCTTCATTCTCAGCCGGCAACCCTGGATCGGCCGGGTGACGTTTTTGGGCCTGGTAAGTTTCGTGGCGTTCCCGCTCGCCGCCACCGGTAGTGTGGGAGGTTCGATCTTCGGACGACTGCTCGGCCTGAGCCGCTGGGCGACATTCTGCGGCATCGTCATCGGCAGCCTCATCGGCAACGGCTCGATGCTCTGGGCGTCGGATTTTATCGGTGAACATTTTGATAAGAATCACCCCGCGATCAAATACGGCGGGATCGCCATCGTGCTGGGAGTGATCCTGTTTTTGGAATCTCGTTATCGCCGCATGCGCAACGAATACGCCCGCAAGCGCCCCGCACGACTGCCGATGTGGAAACCTCACACCGGCGACGTCGCACCCGCATCTGCGCCAGGCCCGACGTTGCTCGCGTCGTGTGAACCGAAAACTATGAGCAACGCTAGTTCGACGACGATAGAAGGTGTGACTGAAAGTCCCGTGGTAGAACTTCCAGAGAAATAGGAATGGCAGCGTGCTGAGGTTGCGACTACAAAACGCCATATTTATACGCCAAATGCGAACGGATAGTGCATGAATCGACAAATTGCGCGCTGCATGAATTCATGCAGCGAGTTCTCACCAACGTATCAAGCGGCCAAACCATTCGCGGTGGCCGAACCGACCGTGTACGATGTTGATATGCATAAGCGTTGGATGGGGGCAATAACCCGCGATTGCACGCGCAGCGTGCCCAGATTGTCACCGCAAGAAGTTGCTTGGGCGGTGAACCAACTTTGAAAGCGCTCGAAACGTGTTCGGGAGCTCCAAACCACGGTAACGGACTCGAAATGTTGTGAGCCTTGGCGCGAACACGCGACCACGACACGGACGCAAAGGAGCCGTCACGAAAAGCGTTCGGCACGAGGAGGTGGACTAGCGACAAGAACTGTGGGCGGGGACAATCGTGCCGACGCCCGACCGTATGCTGAGTATTGCTTAGGAGCGACTTCATGTTGCGGGATAACCACTACGACGTGCCGCCGGGCACGGACCTGCCACACGTTGTGCATGTGATCGTCGAGATTCCGAAGGGGCGCCGCAGCAAGTTTGAAGTGGACAAGGCGACCGGGCTCATGAAGCTCGACCGATATCTTTACTCGTCCAGTCACTATCCGGGTGACTACGGTTTCATCCCGCAAACATTGGCGGAAGACGGCGACGCGCTGGATGTGCTCGTGATGGTCAACGAGCCGACATTCAGCGGCTGTTTGATTGAAACGCGGGCGTTGGGATTGTTCCGCATGACCGACCGCGGCAAAGACGATTATAAAGTGTTGGGCGTGCCGCACGCCGATCCTTTGTTCGCAGAGATGCAGAACCTGGAAGACGTGCCGTCACACTATTTGCGCGAAGTGGAGCACTTTTTCGCCACCTACAAGCAGCTCGAAGGCGTGCAGATCGAGACGCAGGGTTGGGCCGGTCGGGAAGTCGCTATAAGCGAGATTTCGGCGTCGGTCAAGAGATTTGACCGCATGGAACAGGCGTGAAGACCGTGGAACAAAGGTTATGACAGAATATCGTCTCCCATGGTATCGTGAACTAAACCGATATCACTGGTTCGTCCTCATCGTCGCGGCGCTCGGTTGGCTGTTCGACTGTCTCGATCAACAATTGTTCATTCTGGCCCGGCAGCCGGCCATGAAGGACTTGTTGGATGTCAGCAATCCCGGCGAGTTGAAGGCCGTTGCGGACGCCTATGCCGGCTATGCGACGTCGATCTTTCTGCTCGGCTGGGCCAGCGGTGGATTGTTGTTTGGCGTGCTTGGCGACCGAATCGGCCGCGCCAAGACAATGATGATAACGATTTTGATGTATTCACTTTTTACCGGCTTGAGCGCCTTCAGCGTGACATTTTGGGATTTTGCTATGTATCGGTTTTTGACAGGCCTGGGAGTTGGCGGCGAATTCGCGGTTGGCGTGGCGCTGGTCGCGGAAGTGATGCCAGAACGAGCGCGACCGTATGCGTTGAGTTTGTTGCAGGCCTTGTCCGCCATAGGCAACGTCAGCGCGGCGTTGTTGAACATGGCGATGGGATCACTGGTTGAACGCGGAGTTGTCGAAAGTGTTTGGCGTCCTTTGTTCCTCGTCGGCGCTGTTCCGGCCTTACTGGCTTTGGTGATTCGGCGTCGGCTCAAGGAGCCGGAACGTTGGAAGAACGTTTCGCACGAAGGCGCAGCAGCACGAAAACTCGGTTCGTATCGCGCGTTATTCAGCGATATCCGCTGGCGGAAACACGCGCTGGTCGGACTCGGGCTGGCCTTTTCGGGCGTGGTCGGGCTGTGGGCTGTCGGCTTTTTCACAATGGACCTCGTTGGCAACGTATTGACGAAACGATTTGTTGCGGACGGCCTGCCGGAAAACGATGATTTCGGTCGCGTCGCCTATTGGAAGGGTATTACATCGTTGATGATCAACGCGGGCGCGTTCTTGGGCATGTACGGCTTCGGCCTCGCCACCCAGCGGATCGGCCGCAAACCTGCATTTGCTGTTTCATTCATGGCGGCGGTGTTGGGTGCGGCGGCGGTGTTTGCATGGCTGAACGAGTTCTGGCAGAGCTGCGTGTTGGTGGCGA
>CALFYU010000206.1 GCA_937952455.1 uncultured Planctomycetaceae bacterium | reverse complement strand
CATTCAGTAACGACACGTTTTTTCGGAGAAGCAAAATGGCACGCGTAATTATCGAAGATCTGCCGGTCGAGCGGACACTGCAAGACAGTGAAGCCGGCGAGATCGTGGGTGCCGGTCACCATCATCATCACGGCCATTGGGGCGGTGGTCACTGGGGCGGCGGACACTGGGGTGGCGGCCACTGGGGCGGTGGTCATTGGGGTGGCGGCCACTGGGGCGGACATCACGGCCACTGGGGCCACGGTCACTGGGGCGGCGGCCGCTGGGGTCACCACCACGGTCACTGGGGCGGCCACCGGGGTGGACACAGAGGTGGACATCACGGCGGTGGACATCACGGTGGTGGACATCACCGTCACTAATCGGCATTCGGTATAGACTTTCACGGGGGCGCGTCGAGTCGCGCGATTCGGCCGCGCCCTTTTTGTTGCCGCACATCAGTCAGGCAGCATCGCCTGCCATTTTGCTTCTCCGCTTAAAAATGTTGATCGTTACACTCACACACGTTTTTTTCACACACGCAATACTCATACCGGGGAGAGATTCAGCCATGGCTCGCGTTAAGATCGAAGATTTGTCAGTCGAACGGAACCTGCAGGACAGTGAAGCCAGTGACGTGGTCGGCGCCGGTGGTTTCGCCATCCACAATGGTCCCTACGGCGGCGGCATCCATTGGAACGGCGGCAGCTTCCACTGGAGCAACGGCGGATATCGTCGTCCTTGGGGCGGCGGATACGGCGGCGGCTATCATCGTCCGTGGGGCGGGGGACACCGTCACTGGGGCGGCGGACATCGCCACGGCCACTGGGGTGGACATCGCGGCGGACATCGGGGTGGGCACCGAGGTGGTCATCACGGCGGCGGACATCACCATCACTAATTTGTAATTGACGGAAATCCGAAGAGGGCGCGCTGGGTTCCGCGACTCGGACGCGCCCTTTTTACGCCCTGAGCGAACTTGCTTCTCCGCTTGGCCGGCAATCGGAACCTGTGTCGTAGTTTGTTGTGGAAGGTCACGACAGAACTCTTTTTTCGGGAGAAAGAATCATGTCACGCGTTAAGATCGAAGATTTGTCCGTCGAACGGACTTTGGAAGCCGGTGAAACCAACGACGTCGTCGGTGCCGGCCATCATGGCCATCACCATCACCACCATCGTCGCGGCGGATGGCGTCGCGGTTGGGGAGGTGGCTGGGGCGGCTATCGCCGGCCGCGCTGGCACGACACCAGCCATTGGCACTATCAACCTGGCGGATTCGTGCCGCACGGCGACCACTACCACTACGTGCCGGGGCAGTACTACCTGCACCGCCAAGGGCACTGGCACTACTAGGCCGACGAGCGCGATCAGGCCCGGACAATTTGTATTCAGTTAAGGGGGGAAGCCGCCGGTTCGCGCCGAGCGGCTTCCCGTTTCGTTCTCCAGCCGCGCGATTTGAGTAAAGGAATACCGCCGGCACGGATGTGCGAAGATGTGCCGCTTGGCGAAACCGTGCGGGCAGGGCGTCCGCTGGCACGCGCGTGACCGCTGTAATCTGACGCTTTGCCGTGCGGCTGCACAAATTCTTCGCAACTTGATGAAGTTGTCTCAAAACGACGTCGATAATTGAGATGGAACAATTTTCGTTGTCTTCGCGTCCGCAGGTGTCGTGAGCGTCCAAGGCTCCGTCTTCACTCGGGCCGCATCTAAGAGGTGCCTGGAATGGTTAGATCGATTTTTTGCTCCGTAGGGCTGTTCGTGCTGCTCTGGGGCGCCGCATTTTTGATGATTGATAAAGTTACGCTGAACATGGATGAATCCCCCGGCGCGCAAAGCGGATTCCGCGGTATGTTCAGCGGCGTGGGAATCAGACAAAAGAAGGTGATCGACCCCCCCGAATGGGCCGCGTTCAGCCTGATGTCGGTGGGGACGGTCACGATGTTGTATTCGGTCGCGCTGCCGAAAAAGCAGGGCTAACCGCCGCCTATCACAGAATACGATTCCAGGGAAACCGGTGACAGCGAGGCAACTCGCGGCGCCGGTTTTTCTTTTTTTCAGCGGTGGACAACGATGTGCGCGGGTCTCCTGTGTTGTTGTGGGCGGGTCTCCTGTGTTGTTGTGCGCGGGTCTCCTGACCCCGCACTGCCGTGACCGTGGGTCTCCCGACGTAGGCTTGAGGCTTGAGGCGACAGGCTTGAGGGCGGTAAAGAGGTCTCGTTTACGGAACTCTCCCCGTTGGAGGCGGGCCTATTTTCGCTGCGCGGAAACGGCGGTAAACCGGCGTCAAGCGGACTGTAGGCTTTAGACTGTAGACTGCAGGGTTGGCATACAAAGCCATCCGGATATCGCGTGCAAGGCACACGTTGCTCGCGGGGCTCCCGATCCCGCGCGATCTGCATCTGCCACTAGTGGCCGTCACTCGCGGATGGTAGCATAAATGGGCACGGGCCTACTGGAAAATGCCCGGTGACCACCGAAACATCGCGGTGCAATTCCCGCCGCCGAGTGACGCACAGCAATGATCTTCATTCTCGATAATTACGACTCCTTTACCTACAACCTGGTCCAACGCCTGGGAGAAATCGACGCCGCGCTCGATATCCGCGTGGCCCGCAATGACAAAACGTCGATTGCAGAAATCGAAGCGTTGCGGCCGGAGCGGATTATTATTTCGCCCGGTCCCTGCACGCCGCACGAAGCGGGGTTGTCCAAGGAGGTGGTTGAGCATTTCGCCCCCCGCGTGCCGCTGTTGGGGGTTTGCCTGGGGCATCAGTGCATCTGCGAGGTCTTTGGCTGGAAGGTTGTCCGGGCGGAGCGATTGATGCACGGCAAGGTGTCGCAAATTCACCACGACGGGCAGGGGGTCTTCGCTGGGTTGCACAATCCGTTTGAAGCGACCCGCTATCACAGCCTCATCGGCGACCCCACCGACGCGCCGGACGAGATTGTCGTCACCGCCTGGACGGAGGATGAGGATTTTCCCCGCGAGATTATGGGGGTCCGGCACCGCGATTATCCGCTGCACGGCGTTCAATTTCATCCGGAAAGCTTTTTGACGTTCGAGGGGGTGAAGTTGTTGCGGAACTTTTTGGACCTCCCCGGCAAGAATCTGTGACGACGATGCTGACTGTGGAACAGGCGCTGGATGCCATCATCGCCGAAGTCGCGCCCCCCGCCGCGCAGCGGGTTCCGTTGGGGAATGCGTTGGGGCTGGTGCTCGCTGAAGA
Organism: uncultured Planctomycetaceae bacterium; assembly: GCA_937952455.1. Classification (GTDB taxonomy): domain Bacteria; phylum Planctomycetota; class Planctomycetia; order Planctomycetales; family Planctomycetaceae; genus Symmachiella. Next base: position 11,313 of record CALFYU010000206.1, on the reverse strand, counting down.
TATTATCAGCGACGTCGATTCGCCGCCGTTTGATAAGTCGCTAATGGACGGCTACGCGGTGCGTGCTGCGGACGTTTCGTCAGGCCGTGCCGAGCTTCGTTTGTTGGAAGAGGTCATGGCGGGACAAGTTCCGACGCGGACGGTCGAAGCCGAAACGGCGACGCGGATCATGACCGGCGCGCCGCTTCCCGATGGGGCTGATGCGGTGGTCCGTGTCGAAGATACGCGGGTGCGCGAAACCGGTGGAGGCACAACGATTGTCATCGACGGCACTCCGGTGGTCGCTGGACAAAGCGTGATGAAACGGGGTACGTCGACGCAACGTGGGGAGCGCGTGTTAACCGCGGGGACACCCCTGCGTCCGCAGGAGATCGGGACGTTGGCGGAGTCCGGACGCGATCAGGTCGCCGTCTATCCGCGACCGCGCGTGGCGATCCTGGCGACGGGGGATGAGTTGGTGCCCGTCGGTAAAATCCCTCAACCGGGGCAAATCCGCAATTCCAACGAATCGATGTTGGCGGCACAGATTCAACATGCGGGCGGCGAACCGGTGCCGCTGGGTATCGCCCGCGACAACCGCGCCCATTTGCGGGAGCGGATCGAAGCGGGATTAGCGTGTGATCTGTTACTGCTGTCCGGGGGCGTTTCGGCCGGCAAGCTGGATCTGGTACCCTCAGAACTCCAGGACGCCGGTGTGCGAGAGGTGTTTCACCGAGTGCAGGTCAAACCGGGAAAACCGCTGTGGTTTGGTGTCAGTCAACGCGAAATGGAGGACGCAACAGCTGATTTAGCAACGTGTTACGTGTTCGGGTTGCCTGGAAACCCGGTCAGTAGTATGGTTTGCTGCGAATTGTTCGTGCGGACGGCTCTCAGGACGCTCATGGGAATGGAACCGAAGCGGCCTGTGGCAGTCACGGCGCGGTTGACGGAGGAATTTCACCACCGCGGAAATCGTCCGACCTATCATCCCGCTCGTGTGGCAGTGGAACTGACGGGTCGTTCGGTGGCGGTCGTTCCGTGGCACGGTTCGTCCGATCTGCGGGCAACGACTGCGGCCAATTCGATGGTGCACTTTCCAGCGGGCGATTCCACTTTCCCAGTGGGCACAGTTGTGGACGTTTTTTGTTGGTAGCGGATAATTAAACGATCCGGTCGGCATTCGAGTGACGGACCGACCTAAAAGAACCCTCATTTTCCAAGGATGGAAACTCGCGCATGTCTTCCGAATCCATGACGCTGCCGCAATCGAAATCTCGTCTTCCAAGTGTCACCGCCATCAAGCCCGATCCGTCGACCCGCGAATTGATCGAAGCCGCTCGCGCGCAACCCGCACCGATGCGCGGGGCACTGATGGTCGGCGGTTTGACCGCGCTGCTGTCTTGGGCCACTTTTACGCCGCTGAATCTTAGTCCGCTGGGCTGGGTTTGCCTCGTTCCCTATCTGCTGTTGGCACGCATCGAGCGTCCCACGCGGCGGATGTACCTGGCGACCTATTTGGCCGGGTTGGCGTTTTGGCTGCCGACGCTGCAGTGGATGCGGCTGGGGCACGTGACGATGTATTCCGCCTGGTTGGCGCTCTCGGTCTATATGGCGGCCTACTTTCCCGTTTGTCTGGGCTTAACCCGCGTTGCCGTGCATCGGTTCCGCATCCCCTTAGGAATTGCCTTTCCCGTAGTGTGGGTCGGCATGGAGTGGGTGCGGGGGCACTTGATGACCGGCTTCGGTTGGTACTACTTGGGACACTCGCAATACCGTTGGCTGGAATTGATTCAAATCAGCGACGTGGTGGGGGCGTATGGAGTGAGTTTCGTGATGGCCGTGATGTCGGCCTGTGTGGCGCTGTTGATCCCGCCGCGCTGGCTGGGCAAGCTGCAATTGCTGCCGCCCAATGACGCCAGTCCCACTCCGCAAACGATGCTGACGATCCGTGCGCGGGGCATTCTTGTCTGTTTGACGCTATTCGCCGCGGTGATCGGATATGGCTATTGGCGGCGCAGCGCCGCGGAGTTTGACAAGGTTCCCGCGCCGAAGGTAGCCGCTGTGCAATCCAATGCTACCTCCGAAGTGAAACACAATCCGCATCAGGCGACTTCGATTTATAACTCGCTGAGAAAACTGACCGGGCAGGCGGTACTGGCGAAACCGGATTTGATCGTCTGGCCGGAGACGATGTTTCGTTGGCCGCTCCTGGAGACGGCCGACAATGTGCCGCCGGCGGAACTGGAAAAGCACATCCCGGCGGCGCACTTGAACCACCTACGAAATCTTCAAGTCGCGCAACGATTGCATCAACTCAGCCAAATGGCCGGTGCGCCCATGGTTGTTGGTCTGGAAACGGTTTCCATCGACCAGCACGGCGTGCATACGTACAACTCCGCTGCCATGATCACACCCCTGGAGGGAATGCTCGGGCGTTATGACAAATTGCACCGCGTGCCGTTTGGCGAATATTTGCCGCTCAAGGAGTCGCTGCCGTGGCTCGCGCATTTTTCGCCCTATCCTCCTGACTTCGGCATCGCCGCCGGGGCACAACCGCGGGTGTTTCAATACAATGGCATCCGCTATGCCCCGCTGATTTGTTTTGAGGATACGGTTCCACACGTGGTTCGGCGGGTGTTGTTGGCGACGGACAAGTCGGGAAAAACCGGTAAGCCGGTCGATGTGCTGTTGAATTTGACCAACGACGGCTGGTTTCACGGTTCCAGCGAATTGGACCAGCACCTGATCACGGCGGCGTTTCGCTGCGTCGAGAACCGCACGCCGATGGTGCGGTCGGTGAATACCGGCATTTCGGCGGTGATCGACGGCGACGGGGCGATTCGCTCCCGCGCTGTGGACCCGGCAACCGGTCGGAGCAAGCAGGTGGAAGCGGTCTTAGTCGATCATGTTCCGTTGGATACGCGCCGCAGCTTGTACTTGGCCGGCGGCGATTGGTTCGCCGGCAGTTGCGGGGCCTGCTGCGGGTTGCGGGCGCTTGCGGGATTGCGGTCGCGTTGGATTCCCAAACGTACTGCGGCAGGCAATAATGGAGTCTGAACTAGAGACTCCCCTCCTGCCGCGAAATCCCGGTCCCGCTTATGTTCGTCGACGAAGTGATCATCTATGCCAAAGCCGGCGACGGCGGCGACGGATGTATGAGTTTTCGGCGGGAATCGAAGGTCCCCCGCGGCGGCCCGGACGGCGGCGACGGCGGGGATGGCGGCAGCGTGATCGTCCGTGCCGAGGAAAACGTCGACAGTCTGGCGAATATTGCCGGCCACCGGCATTGGAACGCCGAACGGGGCGGACATGGTGAAGGAAAACTCCGCACCGGCCGCAAGGGGAAGGACGCGATCATCACCGTCCCTCCCGGTACGCTCGTTCGCGATCTGGAGCGGGGACACCTGCTCCGCGATCTCAAGCAGGTCGGCGATTCGGTGATCATCGCTAAAGGGGGCAAAGGAGGGCGGGGGAACAAGCACTTCGCCACCTCCGTGCACCGCGCCCCGCGCGAATTTGAACCGGGTGCTCCCGGCGACGAGCGGAAGGTGACGTTGGAACTGAAGGTGATCGCCGACGTTGGTCTGATCGGCAAGCCCAACGCCGGCAAGTCGACGCTGCTCAGCCGGCTCTCCCGCGCCCACCCCGAGATCGCCAACTATCCGTTCACCACAAAATACCCCAACTTGGGACTGGTACGGGTGGACTACGATCAACAATTCGTGATCGCCGATATTCCGGGACTGATCGAAGGGGCCCACAGCGGCGTCGGCTTGGGGCACGAGTTCCTCAAACACGTCGAGCGAACCAAGATTCTCGTGCACCTCATCGAACCGGAGCCGCAGGATCAGACCGACCCGTTCGACAATTATCGTCACATCCACGACGAACTGCGGTTGTACGACGCCGAGTTGATCGAGCGGCCGGAGATTATCGCGGTTTCGAAGTGCGAACTGCCCGGCGCCGCTGAATTGGCGGAACTGATGAGCGAAGAACTCGGCAAACCGGTCCTGCAGGTTTCCGCCGTGACCGGCAAGGGTCTGCCGCAGTTGATCCAAGCGATCCTGACGGCGATGCGCGACGAAGAGGACGCGTTCTAATGTCACCGCCACCGCAATTCTGGACAAGCCGGCAGCGGTACCCGGCGCCGGAGCGATATTCGGCGCCGGTGAACGGCAAGCGCTACAACCGCGGCATGGCGGTCCAGTCGAGCGGGGCGTCGATGGGCGGCGAGATGGGGCGGAGGAACGTGCCGCCGCTTTCGTAGGTTCCGCGGCGCGTAAATCGGCACCAGGTGAGCTTAACGAGCACGAACTGCGAACAACCGCCCGGAATCTCAAACGCGACGGCGACTTTCGTATTGGGCAACGGCCCATCGTGGCTGAAGCCGACGCCCTGTGCGGAGATGTCGCGGCCGGTGACCAGAAACGGCTGTCCGACAGGTTCTTCACTTTCCTCATCGACGGCGAACAGCGCAATCGACTTGTTGAACGGGATGCGGCGGCTGCTGCGGCGCTCCACGGCATCGGCGGGATGCTGCCATTGCGACAGGACATCGCGGACCATAAATTGCAGGTCGTCTAAGAGTTGCAGCGTCGGTTGTCCGCATTCCATGCCGGCCACGTCGACCGGAGACCGGACGTCGTCAGTCGTGTTGCCAGCGGACGAGTTCGCGTGGGAGAGAGTTGGATTGGCCATGCGAGTTCCTCAAGAAGTGTCGATTATTGCCTGACGTGCGATCATTGCCGGATGGACGGCGCCAGTCGCAAATTCCGGTGGCATGCAATAAGTCGCAAGGAAACCCTAGCTTGGCCTCGTGGGCAGGGCAAATCCCTAGAGTGAACCGGGAATACATGGGGTGAGTGAAAGCGGCTGGAGACGATGTTGCGTCCGCGAAACATCGACCACGGGGTTGCGCATGTCGATCGACGAACAGTCGAAAAATACGAGTGCCGGGCGGAGGCGCGGGCCGTCGCTGCTGCTGACTCGATGCTGCAATAGCGCATCATCCACCACCGCCGACGGTGCGAGAGATTTTTGTCAATCCCCGAAAATGCGGGAAATTACCCATATGTTTTCGTGGGATCACAGACGGCCGGACCGCTTGCCGCGGACTATTTTTCCTTAGCCAACTCAGCAACGAACAGGTCGTAGCGTTCCTGGATCTCATCACGCGAGGGGGTTTCGCCAGCGATGACATTGACGCGGTAGCGGACCTGCAGCGGTTTCTCTTCAGTGACCTGGGCAGTAAAAAACGCGCCGAAGCGACCGTAGGGGCGTTCGGAGAACCGCGACGGTTTGGGCATGTTGGGATCTTCGAAGTACTCGAAGGTATATCGTCGGCCGCCCAATTCGTACGTCATGGCAAACCAGCCGAGGTTGATGTGCTTGTCCGGTTCGGTCTTGTCGTTGGCCTGGAAAGCTTCCGCTTGCTCAGGAAAACCGGCGGGGCGGACGTAGCGGGCACCGTCGGACTCGGCGAGCTCCTGGGCTGCTCGGATATGAAATCCGCCGTGCTGCCGGTCCCCCGTTAGCGTGATATCTCCCCGCTTGCTGGTTAACGTGGAATCAAAATCGATCTGGAAACCGCGGCCTGCCAGATCTCCTTCGAGCGGCCGAAACGTGAAGTCCCGCAACTCGACGATCACCGGTTGGCCTTCGCGATCGACCCAGTGCACTTCGGCAACCATGCGGGCCTGCTTGTCGTCCGCCTCCAGTTTTTTAAACCGAATGTGCCGCTGGTGCTCCCCTTGTCGACAATGCCAGAAGTCGAGTTCCTGGTCTTCGAATTGTGTCTTGTTGTATCCGAAGAACATGCCGCGGTGGTGCGTGTATTTTCCATGCGGGCCTTTGGTGATGATATCTTTGCTGCCCGGCCCGAACACGTGGTGAAATACCTTAAACGTCTCATGTGCGCGTTCTTCGGTCGATGTGTCGAAGGCGTACATATAACGGACAACCGGCTGGTCGCCGTACTTGAGGTCCGTCGTTCCCGCTTGCGGATTGTCCTGCCAGGAAAACGACGCGTCCGATTTCTCATCGGCCGATGCCAAAGCCGTGGCCGAAACCACGAAAGCGACGGCGAAAATCCGCAGCATCGAAATGGCGAAATGATGCATGAATAATCCACCTGTTTGTGTCGTATGGAGTCGATGTTGTTGTCTGAATGAGCGAACGCGCATTGTACACAATCCCCGTGGCCGGCGAAAACACTCGGCCGGCGTTTGTGGCCCGGACTGCAGAAAGAGCGGACCCCTCTGGTGTCGCTGCGTGGGTGATCGTATAATGCGTGGTGCGGCTGTTAGACACTCCTGATGAACGACCGACGACGACTTCGCCGCTGACTCTTAGAATCGGCAATCACCGCGCGATCATGCTTGTTGATCGCCGCGCACTTAAGACGTCGCTGTCCCTATCGTCAGGAGTGAAGATCATGAGAGTCGACGAAATGCTGACCAGCCGTCACGTTCCGTTTCAAGCGATGCGCCACCGGCCGACGTTTACGGCCAATCGCATGGCGCAGGTTTTGCATGTTCCCGGCAAGGAGGTGGCCAAGTCGGTGTTGTTGCGCAGCGGCAAGGACTACGTGCTCGTGGTTCTGCCGGCGACGCACTATGTCGACATGGAGCGGATTCGCCGACGGCTGGGCGAAGCGGACGTGGAAATGGCCAACGAACAAGACATGGCAAGTGTATTCCCCGACTGCGAGACGGGGGCCATGCCGCCGTTTGGCAGCCTCTACCGTGTGCACACGTTGGTGGACGACGCTTTAGCCGAGGACGAAGAAATCGTCTTCGAAAACCAATCGCACCAGGAAGCAATCCGCATGCGGTTTGCGGACTTCGATTCGCTGGAGCACCCGATCAAGGGCCGGTTTTCGTATTAGCGAGGCCAGTAGCGAAGTAAAGGTGCCAAAACGCCGGGTGCTACTGCTGGCTTGCCCAGCGGTGTCAGGCCGGTTGCGCAATTGGCACTGGCGGGCAAGCCGCCAGTGGCACCCGGCTTCCGTGAGAGCTACCCGGCTCCGTGGGTGAGTTCATTGGAAGAGCGTTACTTGCGGTTGATCAGGGCCATCGCTTCGGCGCGGCTGGGGGGATTGGACTTAAACAGCCCCCGAACCGCGCTGGTGACGGTCAACGCGCCCGGTTTTCGGATGCCGCGAATCGACATGCAGGTGTGTTCGGCTTCCAAAACCACGACAACCCCTTTGGCATCAAGTTCGCTGTGGAGTACGTCGGCGATCGTGTGGGTCATCCGTTCCTGTCCTTGCGGCTTTTTGGAAATCTCCTCCACGACGCGGGCCAATTTACTCAGCCCGGCGACTTTGCCGTTGGGCAGATAGCCGACGTGGGCCACTCCCAAAAACGGCAGCAGATGGTGTTCGCAGGTGCTGTTGAAGCTGATGTCGCGGACGAGGACCAGTTCGTCGTATTTTTCCGTGAAGACTTTTTCGAGATGCCGTTCCGGCCGCGTATGCAAACCGGAAAACAACTCGGCATACATGCGGGCGACGCGGGCGGGAGTCTGCTGCAGCCCCTCGCGGTCGGGGTTCTCACCGACGGCAATCAAGATCTCACGCACGGCGCGCTCGATACGGGGCAGGTCCACCGGTTCGTGTTCCATAAATCCAATCGTCGATTACAACTCGTTTCCAAACCCTCTGACGCGCCGTCTCCACACTTGTTTGACAGATTCACGAACAGGCGCAACCGGGTTTTGAAACCGGCTCTAGGCAATAAGAGAGTGAGAGACGTTGGAATTCTAGGGGGTGGAACGAACAGGGTCAATTCAGGCTGAACTGTGGGATTGCCGATTGTTCGTCGTGCGTGTGTGAGTGACCGCGCGTCAAATCTCGCAGAATCTCCAGCAACAGATCACTGCGCAAATCGACGTCCAGTTCGGCCAGCAGGCGCTGTTTGCGGCGGGGCTCAACCGGGAGCATGTCGCCGATCAGATCGCACAGCGCTCCCAACGGACATTCGCCGGCATCCCATAATTGAAACAAGTCGTTCCGCTGGATGTGCGAAAACAGCCCGCGAAACAGTGCCGACAGTTCGTCATGCCGGTGGCAGCGGTCGATGACGGGTTGGGGGGCATAGTGATCGGGGGCCACCTCCACTGTGGCGTGCTCGTACGATTCGTTCATCTCGCTTACGGCGAGTACCCGCGCCCGGCTGATTCCTCGAATGTGCAGATGATGGGAGGACGCGGAAAGGTATGCGGGGGCGACGATCTGCGTCAGGCTGACGATTTGACGGGCGTGATCGTCGTCTCGTTCGGGAGTTGTGTCCGCGGCCACGGCGATCAGGCCGTTGGTGCGCAGCGCATCGTTCGCCATGTTTCCCAACGACTGGGAGGCGACGGCGATCAGTTGTGATGTGCCGGGAAATAAAACTAGCTTCGGTTGCACGAGAATCGGCACCGTTTCGCGAAAACATTCCACGTTGTTTTCCGTTCTAAAAATCATCGTTCTTGCGCTTCGTTGGGCATCGGTATCTTGGGAATCAGTGAACGGTCCAGCTGCAAATTTGCGGAGGCTTCGGTCGCCTCTCGCAGTTCTTTGAAGCAGAACCAGAGTTGGGCTGCGAAGGCTTCGACATCGATTCCCAGGTAGTGTAGGACATACGTTTCGAGATATTTTAGTGACGAGGCGTGCATTTTTCGCGCGCCTCCCAGATTGCCGTTCTCGAAATGAAACAGTGAAACTGCTGCATGAATCAATCCCTGGTAGAATTGCTTTTCCTCTCCAACGGTCTCGGTCCAGACCTCCTCCAGGGCGTCGTGGCAGGCAAAAAACTCCTCGTCGTTGAAAAGCTTCAGCCCTTGAAGGTATTTTGCTGGATATTCCAGTGGCCGCTGCCTGGCGTCGTGCTCCGACATACTGGGTGGCCTCAAATGATTCAGTCACTGCGGCTTTTCGTTTCCAGGTTCGAGTCTAAACGCGTTCCCCCGGCGCTGTCCATCGCCGTCGCGGGAACAATTGCGGAGAAATTATGCCCAAGTCCGAATCTACTGACGGAGACGTTGCCCGAAAGCAACAGGCCCGCAAAATCCTGCGGGCGCTGAAGAAGAAGTACCCCCTCGCCGAGTGCAGCCTGAAGCACGAGGACGCGTTTCAATTGCTCGTCGCGGTGATTCTCTCGGCGCAATGTACCGATGCACGGGTCAATATGGTCGTTCCGGAACTGTTTGCCAGATTCCCCACGCCCGAAGCGTTGGCGGCGGCGACCCAAAAACAGGTCGAGGCGATCATCCGCCCACTGGGATTCTTCCGTGCCAAAGCGACGAATCTGCGGGGTATGGCGCGGGCACTGGTCGATGAACATCACGGCGAAGTCCCCGATACGCTCGAAGAACTGACGTCGCTGCCCGGCGTTGGCCGCAAGACGGCGAATGTCGTGTTGGGCAACGCATTCGGGATTGCCAGCGGTTTCGTCGTCGATACCCACGTGAAACGTATCAGCCGGCTCCTGGGGCTGACCAAGAAGACCAATCCCGACCAGATCGAACAGGATTTGATGAGATTGTTGCCCAAATCGAGTTGGGTCGAAACCCCTCACCGATTGATTTTTTTGGGACGTGAAATCTGTATCGCCCGTCGCCCACAGTGTCCGCAATGCCCGCTATTGAAATGTTGCGACCGTGCGGGACTGCCGCCGCTCAATTGATGTTCCCCCGCGTCGCTGGCAACCTCACGGCTCGCCTCATCCTCCCGGGACGCGGGGATGTGATTTGAATAACCTGAAAAGGAAAACGTCATGAAAGCCAATGCCCTGGCACGCTTGCGCAAGAAACTGGCCGACAACCAGCCGGTGTATGGATTGTGGGTGACGTTGGAGTCGGCCAGTATTACGGAAATGGCTGTTGCGCTGGGGTTGGATTGGGTGGTCATCGATGCGGAGCATGGGCATTTGGACTTTAAGGAGATTCTGGAGCACATTCGCGCTGCTGTGCGGAGCGAGACGGTCGTGCTCGTGCGGATCGCCGAGCATAGTGCGGCGCTCATTAAGCGCGTGCTGGATATTGGTGCCGATGGGATTGTCGTGCCTTGGGTGGAAACGGCTGAGCAATTGCAGCGGATTGTTGCAGCGGCACACTATCCGCCGGCGGGGCTGCGGGGAATCGGCGCCGAACGCGCGACCGGTTGGGGCCAATGCTTTTCGCAACACGTCCGCGAAGCCGACGAACAGGTGCTGGTCGTTCCCATCATTGAAACAGTGACCGCCGGCAAGAATGCCGAAGCACTGTGCGGCGTGCCGGGGGTTGAGGTGTTTTATTTCGGGCCTGCTGATTTCTCCGCCACGGCGGGGCATGCGGGGCAATGGGAAGGTCCCGGTGTCGCTGAATTGATTTTGGCCGCCCAGCAGACGGTGCGCCGCCACGGCAAGCAGTGCGGCATCGTCGCCACAGATGACCAAAACTTGCAACAACGACAACAACAGGGATTTCGCATGTTGGGTTTGGGGCTGGATAGCGGGTTGCTGTTGCGCAGCTTGCACCAATCGCTGAATTCGGTCGGCAGGGATCGGGTAATCACGACGAGTCTTTCGCCGCGCGATACAGGGGACATCGTTTAGAATCAGTTGCAAAACCCGCTTGCGCCTGTTCTTGAAGCTGTCATATGAGCGTGGGCGTGACGCGGCAAAAAGTCCTCTGGCGGGGGCTCGGCGAATCTATTAGTTTTATGTCATGCGGCGGGGGGCCGCTGCTGGGATCGACGCGCTCTACGATCAGAATCTGAAAGTATTGGGAGAGCGGGCAATGGGCGACTCACCGGACAGACCGGACCACGATCGTTACTCACCCACGCAGCGGCTGTTGGGGAAACAATTGCCGCTGGAGTGGGAGACGACGCTGTTCATCCTCGCCAGTGCGCTGGATGTGTTCATGACGTGGATTTTGTTGTATTACTATGCCGACGACGGTTTTTTCGAGTCCAACCCCATTGCAGGATTCTTCCTTGATAGTTGGGGCCCGCGCGGTATGGTTTACTTCAAGTTCGCCATGGTGGCGTTCGTGGCGGTCCTTTGCCAGATTATCGCGATCAAGCGCGAGGACATCGCCCGCCGCATTTTGTACTTCGCCACGGGCTTGGTCTCGTGCGTCGTGATCTATAGCTTTACGTTGTTGCTTCGGTACTCCTCGGCAGTGCCGAGTGATTTGGTCGAGATGGGCGATACGTGGTATCGCATTGCGATATAGACGGGTTCATGCTGCAAAAACTAAAAGAGACGCTAAGAGAGCATCGGCAGGAGCATTTGCTCCGCTGGTGGGATGAGTTGGACGACAGCCAGCGCGCGCGGCAACACGGCAGGGGCGATCGGCTTCGCGCGC
>CALFYU010000205.1 GCA_937952455.1 uncultured Planctomycetaceae bacterium | reverse complement strand
GTGGAACCTACCCCTCGGCGTGCCATCGCTGGAGACCTGTAGTGAGGCGGCGAGCGGGGTCGGGAGACCCGCGCACAACATACACGCGATAATTCCCACCGCGATGTTCCACGTGGAACTTTCACTCAAGTTCGTACAGCCGCACCGCGTATCGGCGGGGGCTGCCGTCGGCGGTGCGGAGCTCTGCGGGGGGGTATTGATTGAGGACCACGAAGTCGCTGGGGGTGAATTCGTACGTCCGCAGCAGCTTCAGCCGGCCGGCAGTGGTCTTGAGTTGCTCTTCGAATTGGGGGCTGCCCAGGGCGTGCGGGCCGGCGAGGAGAAACGTCGGCCGCGCGGGCCGTTCAAGTCCCGGTTGGGCGAACCTCAGGGAACTGACCGGCAGAGCCAGTTCAATCCCCAGCTGTCTCAGTTGGAAGAACAAAGCCGGTTCGCCATAGACGACCACCACGTAATCCCCGCTGCTGCTGGATTGCCCCGTCTGGCGAAGCCGCTTCTCGATGTCCGCCTTTGCTTCGGCGGCGACGTCGGCCAATCCGGTGCGGGATTGCCATCCGCTCCACGTGGAACCGGCACTCCAGTGACGGCCGAATGACACGATGGCGAGTCCGACCACAATGACCGCCGCCGCCGCGATGTTCCACGTGTGGCGCGACGGCTTAGAGGCGTCGGACTCCTCGCGTCGAGACTGTATACCGGTGACCATCCAGGCGATTCCCGCCCCGCCGGCCAGCCAAATCGGCACTAGCCAGGGCAAGGTGATGCGGGGGTAAGCGGTATACAGCGGCGTGCTGAGGGAGAGTCCCACAATCCATGCCGCCAATAACCACAGGGCAAGTTGCCGGGCCGCTTCCTCGTCATCGAGCGGCGGATCGGCTGGACGCAGTTTCACGTGGCGCCAGATCCAATAGGCGGCCAAGGCGGCGAGCACCACGCTGGAGGAGGACAAACTCGCCAGCGCCGTCAGCCCAATGGCCAGCGCCGCCACCCTTAAAAACCGATCGGCGCGGCTTGGCGGTTGAGCCGAGCCGCGCGCGAATAACCCGACGGCGAGCACTCCCTCAGCCAAACTTGTGATCCCGCTGAGGCCCTCCAGCAGGCGGTGATTTTGCATCTGTCGCCAGAGCGCTTCCGGCCAGCGATTGAGGCCGACCAGGTATTGGCGGTGGTTGGCGGCGACTTCGCCGTAGCCGCGTGGCAGGTTGTACCAGGCGGGGGACCAGATGAGCGCGGCGACGGCGACGGTAATTGTCAGGCAGATGACGGTCGTACGAATGCGTTCCCGGCCACGCGCAATCGCCAGCCAGGGGACGGCGGCGGAGATGCCGATCGCTAGCGGCAGCCAGCCGTTGTACTTCGTCCACCACGCCGCTCCGGTCAGCAGACCGGCGATGACGGCCCACGTCCAATCGCCGTCGACGAGCGACTGCCAAATGCCATACACGGCGGCGACCATCCAAAGGCAGAGCAGCGGATCGGTCAGCGCCGTGCGGCTGTAGAGAATGTGGATCCCCGACAACGCGGCCAACGCAGCCGCGGCGATCCCGGCCCGATCACCGAACCAGCGGCGGGCGACCAAGCCCACCAAGAGGACCGTCAGTCCGCCGGCGATGAGATTTACGGCGACGCTCGCCAGGTCATTAATCCCCCACGCCACCTGAGACCATTCGATCAACCACGGCTGCAACGGCGGGGCAAAGAGGTGCCGGCTGGGGTAACGGTAGTCGTACTCCACTCCCGAGACGATGTTCGAAGCGTAGACCCCCTCGTCGAAATGCTCGACGGCAATGCGACCCGGCAATAGCCCGCGGAGAACAAATCCAACCACCACCAGCGCGGCGATCACGAGCTTCGGGGAAATCGGCTGGCGGGTTTGGTTCATGGACGGCAATCGCGGGGTGAGAAAAAACCGCCGCCGCGCACCATTCGCGGCGAAACCCGATCATACCAAACCGCACTCCGTCCCTCAGCCCCCCGGCTCCGCCGGGGTGTACCGCCCGGGGACAAACGCCGGCCGATTGCATTACAATCGCGCCCATGGACACGAATTGCGACCGGTTGGCCGAGATGATCCGCGTGGCTTGCTGTTGGGAAGCGACCGCGCGCAAGCCGGGGAACGTGCATCCCGCAGAGTCGTTCGCCGACCTGACGTACGACGATTTCATCCGCGCGGCGAACGTCGCGGCGCCGGAATTAGCGCGGGCCGCCGACGTGGGTGTCGGGCGGGCGGTGTTGGACCGATTCGCGCAACCCGCGACGCGACCGGCCGAAACGTGAACTTGGGGATCGCCCTGCTCATCGCCCCGCTCGCCGCCGTCCCGGCGGAGCGTTCACTGGAGGACGGGATCGGCCCGGTATTGAATTCTCTCGATCAGACCGACGCGGCGCGGGTGTATGAAGCGATCCGCATCGCCGCACCGGGCGGGATGGGGCGCGTCGGGGACCAGGACGTCGCCGGTGTGCCGACCGAGACGCTCAGGGAAGTCATGCGCCGCGCGGCGGATCGGGATCAGATTGCGGCGGAATATGCACATGGTTTTCCCGTGGTGCGGGAGTACGCCGCAGCTCATTTCACAACGCCGCTCGACGGGCATGAGACGTGGAACGCTTCGATCGTCCATTTGCAGTTGAAGCTGCTCGCGCGGTTCGGCGATTCGTTGATCGCCCGCAAATGCGGCGCGGATACCACCGCCGAGGTTCAACAACGCGCGGGGCGGGCACTACAATCGTATGAACGGACCGGGCGGCTGGGGACGCCGGAGATTGCCGAATTGGATGCCTGGCTGCATGGCGACGGGCATCGCCGAAATCCCGGTACGACGGCCGATTTAATAGCGGCGATCTTGTTTGCCGTATTTCGCGACGGGCATGCCGACTATAAGAGCGCCGCCGGTGCACTGCCCGTGTCCGGGTCTGATCGCAAAAGATGAAAGGCGACGATGACGAACGAACGATTTCGCGTGCGCGTGACCAAGGACCATTTGGTGTTCAGTGCGGCGCACTTTATTACGTTTGCTGGCAACATCTGCGAGCGGCTACACGGTCACAATTGGCGGGTGGCGGTCGAGGTGGCCGGGGCGCTCGATGAGAATTACTACGTCTTCGATTTCATCGCCCTGCGGGATGCGCTGCAGGCGATCGTGGATGAGCTGGACCACCGGGTGTTGCTGCCGACGGGACATACGGCAATTCAGGTGACGGCCGGCGAACGCGAGGTGGAGGCGACGTTTGAGGAACGGCGGTGGGTGTTTCCGCGGGAGGACTGTGTGTTGTTGCCGGTGGAGAACACGACGGCAGAACTCATCGCCCGGTGGATCGGCCGGCGCCTGGGGGACGTGATCCGTCGAGAGGCGGGAGCGCCGGTCGAATCCATCCGGGTCGATGTGGAAGAGAATTTCGGTCAATGGGCGATCTGCGAAATCCCGTTGTCATGAAATGCAATTGCCAACGATCGTTTCGCGGGGGACCGGTCGACACAACCGACCGGTCCCATTTCCCATCAGTTCAACGCGATTGAAATCCGTTTCAAAACCCGTTTGCGCCTGTTCGCGCATTCGTAATTCAAGTTTCTGCGCGACGCGTCAGAGGGTTTTGAAACCTGACGAGAACAGTTGCGGCAGGCCCGCACTTCCGTGATTGGTTATCGCCTATCCGCTGACGCAATCCGTGTCTCGGACGGTTCGTTCTTCTCTGCTTCGATTTGCTCGCGGATTCCGTTCAGTCGTTCCAGGTTGCGGGCAATGCGTGCTTCGCGCCGCGCTTTGCGCCGCTCGCGCCGCGCTTGAGCTTGTGCAGCGTCCGCTTGTTGGCTGCGGGCGGTCTCCCGCTGGTTGTTGCGGATCGACGTGCGATACTGTGCACGCATCTGCTCAAGATACTGGCGGTACTGCTCATTGCGTTGCTGTTGGAACTGCACATACTGTTGCGCAGATTGCACGGCCGCCATCGCACTCATAGCGCTGGAGGCCGAAGTGCCGCCGGTTGTTCCGCCGGTTCCGGCAGTCCCGCCGGCTTCGCCTGTGCCGCCGGTTGTTCCGCCGCCGGCGCTGGGACACATTTGTGCGTGGGCGGAGTCGGGTGCCGCGAAACCGACAGCGGCGACCAGCGCGAAGCCGAAAGCGGCCCACGGTCGACACCACCGTGATCTGCGCGTGACGGGTTGTTCACGGCGAACGAGGTCGTTCATGTTTTCTCCTTTGAAAAAGGCGTGTGGGGGAAAATGATCCATAAGTTTCTAAACGGGAATTGCCTGGGAATTTCACGTTGCATGCAGCCGATTGGGCGAAGAATTGAGACGTTTTTCCAAGAGGTTGTCGACGTCGACGGCCGGGGGTGTGGGGCGATTCGTTGACAAGGGCAAGCGATCAAATCGCGATCCGCGGGTTGACAACACCCCGATCCGGTCAAAGAATGGAAGGCTACGCATCGACTTTACGGCGGATTTTCGGCGAGCCGGGGCGGCAGCGCGAAGTTCGTTTCGCACAGTCGTGAAGTCGCCGCTGATTTGACAACACGAGGCGGCGCAGAGCCGGTCCAGCGGACATATGGCACCTTGCGGGAAATCGACGTATGGCGGATGAGCGTTCCAACGCAACGAGGCGGATGCGCGAGCGACAAGATTCGGCGACGCTGGCGTCGACGTTCGATCAATACCGCGACCAGTTGCAGCGGCTCGTGGCCTTTCACATGGACCGCCGATTGTCGCGGCGCGTGGACGCGTCGGACGTGGTGCAACAATCATTCATCGAGGCGCGATCGCGGCTGCCGCACTTCCTGGAACAAAGCTCAATGCCGTTTTCGCTGTGGATCCGGCAGATCACGATGCAGACGTTGATCGATATTCATCGCCGCCATTTTGGAGTCCAGAAGCGCGACATCCGCCAAGAGGTTTCGCTGCAACAGGCCGATTCGTCCTATGCCGTCTTGGCCGACAAATTGGTGTCGAATTTGTCGTCGCCGTCGAGTGCCGCCGACCGCCGCGAGAAATTGGCCCGAGTGCGGGACGCGATCGACGGCATGGACGAAATTGACCGCGAGATTTTGGTGCTGCGGCATTTTGAGGAGATGAGCAATAAGGACATCGCCGATCTGCTGGGCATCGGGCAACCGGCGGCGAGCAACCGTTACCTGCGCGCGCTGAATCGGTTGCGGACGTTGCTGGTTGATGAGTCGGGAAACATCGAGTGATTCATCGAACCGATCCCGTCATCCATTCTCACTTCTATAATATGGTCACGTTGACCGTTAAAAGCGCTTGCGGAATCCCGTCTGCGGTTCCGCGGCGTTAACCCGCCTAGGGCGGGCGGCTGAGACTATGAGCTTAAGCGATTCACGACGGACGCCGATCGAGATGCTGGCCGAGGATTTTTCCCGCCGGCTGCGGGCCGGGGACGATCCGACGATCGACGAGTAGGTGGAGAATTACCCCAGCGACGCCGACGGAAGTCGGACCCTTGTCCCTAGCAGTGCGTTGCTCGACGAGGCCAAACCGCGCGGCAAGCGGCGGGCGGCGGTGAGCGTCAACGAACCGGCGCTCCCCGCGCAAACGGTGTTCGGCGATTTCGTGATCCAACGCGAAGTCGGCCGCGGCGGGATGGGAATCGTCTATGAAGCGACGCAACGCTCGCTAAATCGCCGCGTGGCGCTAAAAGTCTTGCCGGCCAACTATCTCCCCTCGCCCACACACGTCTTGCGATTTAAGCGTGAAGCGCTCTCATCGGCGAAGTTGCACCATACGAACATCGCACCGGTCTTTGGCGTGGGGGACAAGGACGGCTCGCATTACTATGCGATGCAGTTCATCGAAGGATACGGGCTGGACAATATCATCGGCTGCATGAAATCGCTCACTCAGAAACAAGACGAAGATGATGCATTGGCCGACGAAGAGTACCTCGATGAACGTTACGAGGTGACCCCCACCTCGACCGGCACGGCGCAGCGGCTCGTGCCGTCGAAGGTCACGCCCGCGCAGCCGCATCTGGGCATGCGCGATCCGCAGACCATCAACTCGCCAAACGGGCTGTCGGGGGCGAGTCGCTCGGACGGGTCAGGCGAAGATTCTCCGACGCGGTTTTGGCGATTTTTCGTGCGGCCGACCGGGGTGCGGACGGAGTCGTATTATTGGCGGAACATCGCCGGGATCGGCATCCAGGTCGGCGGCGCGCTGCAGCATGCGCACGATATGGCTGTTTATCACCGCGACATCAAACCGTCCAATTTGATGATTGACTTCACCGGCAAAGTGTGGGTGACCGACTTCGGGTTGGCGCGCATCGTGGGGGACACGAACCTGACGGAATCGCACGACACGGTCGGGACGCTGCGGTACATGGCGCCCGAGCAGTTCCGGGGTGATTTCGATATTCGAACCGAGATTTATAATCTGGGGGTGACGCTGTATGAAATCGCCACGCTGCAACCGGCGGTGACGGAGCCGGAAGCGCCGCGGTTGATTCATCAGGCGCTGACCGAGCCGCCGATCCGCCCGCGGGCGATTAACCGCGAGATTCCTCGGGACCTGGAAACGATCATCCTCAAATCGATCGCGCGCGACCCGGGCGATCGTTACCAGACGGCGCTGGAGTTGACGGAGGATCTGCGGCGCTTTGTGGCGGGGGACGTAATTCATGCGGGGCGCAAACGGCCGATCGCCACATTGTGGCGGTGGTGCCAGCGGAACTCGGCGATCGCCCGGCTGGCGAGCGCGGTGCTGGTGTTGCTGGTGCCGGTGGCCGTGGTGGCCACGATCGGTTACGTCCGCACTACAAGCGCACTGGACGCGTCGGCCGTCGAACGTTCGGAGGCGGAAGAAAGCAAGCGGCGATTGCTGCAAAGAATCGACCGATTGGAAGAGCAGTTGCGGAAGCACGACGTCGCGGTCCCGCCGTGAGAACCTGTTTACTATGCGGGTAATCGCTATTCACCTGCCGGTCGATTTGTGCTCTGAGTGTTGGGGGGTCGCGTTCTGGTTGGCGGTCCCTCACCCCCGGCCCCTCTCCCGGAGGGAGAGGGGGGAATTTGCTGATCGGTTTGCGGAAGGGCACTCCCTCTCCCTCGGCAACGAATTGCATCTGGTAGAGATTCGATGCTGCAACTTAGCAATTTGAAACGATTTCCGGGTGGCCGCGATTGCTCAGCAATCGGGGCGGGCGCAGCCCGCAAGAAGCCGTAATTTGTGCACTCAATGGGAAGGAGGCGTGTTGGGCAGGGACCGCGGAAACTGCTGCCTCTTGTGCCTTCGGCACACTGATTGCCGCTGGCAATCAGTGCCACCCGATCATTTGGTGAGCAATGAGCTAAATGCAGTTCGTTGCGCTGGGGGAGGGTTGCGTTGAGGGACGTTGGACGTCCGGTCCTCTGCAGTTAAATACGGGCGTACTACGCGACGGCATCGGCGCGGTCGTCGTCCGCCGATTGACTTTCGGCGAGTTCTCCCAGTCCGGTGAGTTTGCCGATGGTGACGATGCCGGAATCGGTGATCGTAAAGCCGCGGGCGCGGTCGGCGTCGAGATCGTAGCCGATCCGCATCCCTTCTGGGACGGAGATCCCCTTGTCGATGATCGCGCGGCGAATCTTCGCGTGCCGGCCGACGTCGACTCCGTCAAACAGGATCGAGTCTTCCACTTCGGCCCAACTGTTTACGCGGACGTCGGCCGAAAGGACGGAACGCTGCACGCGGCCGCCGGAGATGATCGAGCCGCTGCAGACGATGCTGTCCCATGCTTGCCCGATGCGGGGGTCGTCGGCATCGGCCTGGGAAAAGACGAACTTCGGCGGCGGCATCAGTGGCAGGTAGGTGCGGATCGGCCAGGACTTGTCGTACAGATTCAATTCCGGCGCGACGGCGACAAGATCCATGTTGGCCTCGTAATAGGCGTCGAGCGTGCCCACGTCGCGCCAATAAAGGCTGTTGCCGGTGTTCTTGTCGTGGAACGGGTAGGCGCGAACGACGTGGGTATCGATCACCGAGGGGATGATGTTCTTGCCGAAGTCGTGCGCACTGTCACTGTGCGTGGCGTCGCGGCAGAGTTCGTCGAACAGGAATTCGGCCTTGAAGACATAGATGCCCATCGACGCCAGGCAGCGGGTCGAATCGTCGGGGAGCGGCTGCGGGTTGTCCGGTTTTTCCTGGAACTCGACGATGCGCCGCTGATTGTCGACCTGGACGACGCCGAATTGGGTGCCTTCGGCCAGACTGACGGGAATGCAGGCGATGGTGACGTCGGCGCCCGAGAGTCTGTGATCGCGGATGAGTTCCGCGTAGTCCATCTTATAGATGTGATCCCCGGAGAGAATCAGCACGTCTTCGGGACGGCTCTTTTCAATGGAGTAGATGTTTTGATAGACGGCGTCGGCGGTGCCCTGGTACCAGTGCTCGTCGATCCGCTGTTGCGGGGGGAGAATGTCGATGAACTCGTCGAGTTCGCGATTGAGGAATCGCCAGCCGAGATTGATATGCCGATCCAGGCTGGCCGCTTTGTATTGGGTCAGCACCAGGATCTTGCGCAATCCGCTGTTGATGCAATTGGAAAGCGTGAAGTCGATGATGCGGTATTGTCCGCCGAAAGGGACCGCCGGTTTGGCGCGATCGCGCGTGAGCGGCTCCAGCCGACTCCTGTTTGCGCCAGCCAAGTCAATGGAGAGAACTGTCTTCAGCCCCGCGTCCCCCGTCTCTCGCGGGGGGACGATCACATGGGTGGGCCAGCGTTGCCGCGGAGTACGTCGCTTGTGGCGTCTCGTGATATCCGTATTATCAAAAGTTAAACCGTATGGGCAATGGTGAATCGGCGAAATGGTGCGCGGCGGTGTTGATTTCTGATCGTGTGCGCATTGAGTTTCGTTTGATGTTGGTGATTTGATTGATCCAGAATGGGATGCGACACACATGAAGTTGTCCGGAAAAAATGCGTTGGTAACGGGGGCGGGGCGCGGGATCGGCAGGGGGTGCGCGCTGGAGTTGGCGCGCGCGGGTGCGGACGTGGTCATCAACGACCGGCCGGGCAGTCCCGACGCGGCGTCCACGGCCGAGGAAATTCGTGGATTGGGACGGCAATGTACGGTGATCGAGGTGGACATTTTCTCGCGCAGCGGCTGCGAGGAATTGGTCGAGCGCGCGGCGCAGTCGGTGGGCACGATCGACATTCTGGTCAGCAATCCCGCCTACGGCGTGCGCTGCGAGTTCTTGGATTACGATCCGGAGGTATTTGAGAAGGTCATTCAAGGAACACTCGTCAGCGGATTTCACGTTTCACAATTGGCGGCGCGGCAGATGGTGAAGACGGGGACGCGGGGCAAGATTGTTTTCATCTCGAGCGTGCAGGCGCTGATGCCGTACCGGCTCAGCGTGGGCTATAACGCGGGCAAGGCGGGTTTGAACCATATGGCGCGGACGATCGCCGTGGAATTGACCGAGCACGGCATTCATGTGAACGTGATCGAGCCGGGGTGGATCGATACACCGGGGGAACACGTGGCGTTCAGCGAGGAGACGATTCGCGAACGGGGCGCCAAACTGCCGCTGCGGCGGTTGGGAACGCCGGAAGATATCGGCAAAGCGGCCGTGTTTTTGTGTTCCAGCGACGCGGATTACGTGACGGGCGAAGTGCTGCGGGTGGATGGGGGGTTTTGGTTTAAGGACTGCTGAGGGGAGTAGGCGGTAGGCAGAGGGCAGTAGGCAGAAACGCGAGTCGGACGCTCGTTTGGTTTTGTTTGCGCGCCTCAAGCCGGTTTTCTCAAGCCTAACGCCTATTGCGCAGCGTGTTTTGGAATTCGGGTGGTTTAGGTGGACTGACGTGTTAGACTGGTGGTTCGCTGCGAAATGTACCGCAATTACGTTGCGATGGGGTGAACGGTGATGCGCTCGTTGCTGCTTATGGTCAGTTGTTCCCAGCGGAGAGTGATGCTTTCGACCATCGTCACTTTCGTTGGGTTGGGCTTTGCGGCTTCGGTCGCGGCCAAGGAACCGGCGGCTGTGGCAACGAGCGAGGCGCCGAATCTAAAGGTGCTTTCCCCGCGACAATGGCAACGAATTGACGGTGCCGTGGATCGCGGGTTGGAGTTCATCGCCCGCAACCAACAGCCGGACGGTTCATTTGCGGCTCCCCTGCAAGGACAGCCGGGTATCACGAGTTTGTGCGTGATGGCGTTTCTCTCGCGGGGGCATGTGCCGGGGATGGGACCTTACGGCGATCAGCTGGAACGGGCGATTGACTATGTGCTTTCGACGCAGCACACGACCGGGTTGTTGTCGGTCGATCCGCGCGGCAGCGGACGGGGCGGGCGCCCGAATTACAACCACGCGATTGCGGGATTGATGTTGGGCGAGGTCTACGGGATGACCACCGGCGATCTCAACGAACGTATTCACGAAGCCGTGCCTCGCGCACTTGCATTTTCTCGGATGCGGCAGAGCCGCCGCAAGCGGCATCTACGTGATCATGGCGGTTGGCGATATATCGTGCCTTACGGACCCAACGATTCGGACCTGACCGCGACGAGTTGGCAGTTGATGTTTTACCGCTCGGCCAAGAACGCGGAGTTCGACGTCCCGGCGGAATACATTGATGACGCGATGGGGTATGTGCGGCGGTGTTATGTTCCGCAGACGGGTGAATTTGTTTATGGACTGGCGATGGATTCGGAACATTACGCCAGCGGAGGGACGGTGGGCGGGGGGATCGTGGCCTTAGCAATGGGGGGCGAACACCACACGGAGATGGCACAAGCGGGGGGACGCTGGATACTGAAACATCCCTTAACACGCTACAACCGCCGCCAGCAAAGCGACGACCGTTACCACTACAG
>CALFYU010000204.1 GCA_937952455.1 uncultured Planctomycetaceae bacterium | reverse complement strand
ACGGCGCTGAAAACGTAGCGTTCGCGAGATTGCTACTAGCTACGCAAAAAGCCCCGCCCCTTCTCCCAAGCGGCGGCACGAATCAACGTTTTTTCGATTGAACAAGACCGCCCGCCAAATCCACGGCCGCTTCCGTCATTTGACGGCCTGCGTCGGGCCGGACTCGGGAAATCGATGCTTCGTATCCACCTGTGACCGCTGCCCGCGGCGTCACAATATAGCCCAAATAGCCGTTGGCATAACCAGCGAGCACCATGGATTTGTCCAATAGCTGCCTGATCCGTTGTCGGAGTTCCAAGGCATATTCCACAAAAATCTCACCAGGGATCGAGACAATCACCAAATCGCCGATTTGCAGCACCTGCACCTCCGCATGGTATTGCTCGGGCAGTTTGAGGCTGCCGTCGGCTAAGCCTTTTGCGAAACGTTCGTTCATCCTGTACAGACGCAGCCGGTTCTGGATACCTTCGCGCAGCTCCGCGTTTGCGGCGGTGTCCGCCAACGAATTCAACTCTGCTTCTGCTGAGTGGATTGCCGCCTGCGTCTCATCCAGCGGAGGGATCTGCCTCGCGGCCAGATTCAATGTGGTAGAAGCGCCCGCCAGTTCCAATTTTTCCTCGCCGCGGATAAATCCTGAGGCCTTGATCACTTCACCCGCAACAGTCCGTCCCAGTCGTTCGATCTCCATAAATGGATCGCCACTGCGGTGAACCGTGACATCGCCGGCGGCGCCTTGCGTAAAAATCGCGACTCCTCCCAGCATGTTTTCGACGGCCCGCTGTGCCGCTCCGGGATACTCCCCGGAGAGCAGCAGATTATCCGAGCCGAGGATCACCGGATGGCCGGTGAAGTTAAACAAGGTGGCAATTGTCTTGCGGCCTTCACGCTCCTCGACACGCAGGACGCCGACTTGTGTATCGACGAGATCGTTGCGCTGCTGGCGGTTTCGTGTGGCCCCTTTCAGTTCCCCTGCGTAAAATCCCGCGCGTGCCGGCACGCGGTTCTTGAAAGCTTCCAAGGCCACTTTCGTAAACTGCTCAACGAAAAACGAGACCGACTTCTCTTCGGGATCGTCAAAACGTCCCGGCGTATTCACCGAGGGGGACGAATGGTTATGGGTGCTGGAAACCAAAATATTCTGCGGTGGGATGCCGGTCTCACGCTCGATATTTTTGCGCGTGCGTGCAGTGATATCGGCGCTGACATTGATCAGGTCCGAACCGATGACGACGATCTGGGTCTCGCCATTATCCAGCACGAGAGCCCGGGCGAAAATCTCGTCATGCACCCCTTGGAATGGTTGCAGCCGGTCGAAAAACCCTCCCATCTTGGTGGGGAAGGGGGGGACAATACTCTCACGGGCTGCCCCGGCAAGCAACTCTCCGCGCGCCGTGTCGACGAGACATAGACACGAGAGGATGACCTGCATTGCGCTAACAAAAAATATGCGAGACATGCTTGTTCCTTCGGCTGTGGGTCGTCGACATAAGGCACTGAAGAATAAACGCCGGTCAATCAAAGATCTAAACGTGCGGGGCTATCCCACGTCAAGTCGGCGTGAATGCGTTTGTGCCGCGCGAAATTGAGTCAACTCGTGAAACACATCGCGGTCAGGCTCAGCGCTCGGCGAACGCGGGTACCGCGCCGCGATCTTAGCCGCGAGATATCGCCGCCGCCGAAACGGATCGGTGCTATGGGATCGCCTCGAAATGCTTGCGGAAACGAGCCCCTTCTTCCGGGTGCACCATGGCGACATTGGCAATCATGCCGTCGACCCAGGCGGGGAAATTCGGATGGCCGTCGCGGTCCTGCGATTCCAGACCGGTTTGGGCCGCCTGATGCAGGATCGCCCGCAATCGACGCCGCGTCTTGCGCGGTAATGACGGTCGTTCGTTGACGACGATCCCGGTGACACTTTGGCGCGCGTTGGGGCGAAGAATCCTCGTCTTCTTTTCGTTGATGCGAAACCCTTCATCCTGCAGGATGTGACGGATACGGGCCAGAAGATATCCGGCCTGTTCACCGGAGGAGTCCGAAGCGGAGAATGTGCAATCGTCGGCGTAGCGCGTGTAGTTCCAGCCAAGTTTTTCGGCGATGCCGGTCAGCTGCGCATCGAGCCGCCGCGCGATGATGTTGGTCAATGCGGGGCTTGTGCAGGCCCCCTGAGGCAGCGATCGCGGACCGGCCGCCACGTGCATGGTTTTCCCGTTCAGGCTTGCAACTCTGCGCGGCGATTCACTGCACAGAAGTGCGAAAACCGTTGCGACGGCGGGCGAGTAGCCCAGCTGTTTGAAGACCCCTAAAATGCGGGGAAACGTGATCGACGGGAAGAAGTCTTCGATGTCAGTGTTGACGATCACAGCCTGCGCGACATGCGGCTGCGCGTTCGTCAGCGCGCTGCGGCGGGAGACGAAACCGTGAGCGGCCGGGTGTAACGGCACTTGAGAAAGCACGTTTGCGAGTATCCACTGCTGGCAGGCACGAATCGCCGGTTTCGGGGCGGAGAGGAGACGCTGCCCGCCGGATTTCTTCGGCACGCTGAAATTGGTGTAATGTGTCGTTTCAGTCGCCGGATGATGGAAGGCCAACCAGCGCAGTTTTGGGGTGGTCAGCC
>CALFYU010000203.1 GCA_937952455.1 uncultured Planctomycetaceae bacterium | reverse complement strand
GCGGTCTTTCCGTCGGCTGCTTCCAGCACGCGATATCCCTCGTCGGCCAAAACCTCGACTACGGCCCGGCGAATCAGCGAATCGTCTTCGGCAACGAGCACCTTCATCAGCGATCTCCACGTTCGACAAGCGGCGTGTGCAACGTCACGCGAA
The DNA here is from genome assembly GCA_937952455.1 of uncultured Planctomycetaceae bacterium. Taxonomy (GTDB): domain Bacteria; phylum Planctomycetota; class Planctomycetia; order Planctomycetales; family Planctomycetaceae; genus Symmachiella. The sequence goes on along the minus strand of CALFYU010000203.1, from coordinate 3,375 downwards.
ATCGCGCACCCTGCTCGGCCGGTTCTAATACGACGTCGCCCCCCTGTTCGCGGGCTAAATCGCGGGCGATCGATAGTCCAATCCCCGTCCCCGGCGAATCCTCGAGCGCATTGGAGACGCGGTGAAACGGTTCAAATACCTTGTCCGACTGCGCCGGCGAAATGCCCGGCCCGTGATCGGCGACCACGATCGTCGACAGCTCTCCGTCCTGACGACTGGTGATTTCAAGTCGCTTACCCGCGGCGGCGTACTTCTCAACGTTGCTCAACAGATTGACCAGGATTTGTTCCAGCAGGTCCACGTCAAGAAGGACTGACTGGGGGGCTCCCGCTTCGAAACTCACGGCGATCTCTTTCTCGCGCAGCGCCGGCCCGAACCGTTCTAAGCAAGCGGCGATCACGTCGTCGATTTTGCCCGGCGATCGGCGAATAACAATCCCATGTCGCCGCTGCCGGGCAAAAGTTAGCACGTTTGTAATCAATCGGCTCAAACGTTGGCTTTCGGCGATAATCACGCCGAGCCGGGCCGTCGGCGGCTGAGAGTCTTCGTCCGTCATCCCCTACAAGTCCCGTTCCAGCAAGTCGGCGTACATACGAATATTCGTCAGCGGCGTCTTCAACTCGTGTGAAACTTGATTCACAAAATTGACGCGTTGGGTCGCTTCGGCCAATTCGCGGGCATACTCGCGATAAAACACGATCGCCGTTAACACCAGTGCCACTCCGCCCGCCACGAGGCCGGCCAGGATATTGAAGTAAGCGCTCCGCGGCTGCGCCGTCGCCAACCACGACTCGGCGATCAGGTATTGCAATCGCCAGGAACTGAGCGGACTTTGCAACGGTAATTCGGCAAATGCCGTCTCAGTTTCCGGCGGATCGTACGCTCCCCACTGATAAACCGCGTCGCCGTTGGAATCGAGCAGTCGAATGCGGGCATCGTGAGCCAGCCCGTCGTATTTTCCGGGAAGCCCCGTTTCGGGAAGCAGCGCAATGATGTCGGCCATCCAGCGGGCCCGCTCCAGCAAGATCCCCACGATCTCACCCGAATCGCGGCGCTGCCAAAAGATGAGATGCACCCCCCGCCCCCAAAAGAACGGATACCAACCGAATGCCCTCTTCACGGGACCCTGCGCTTGTTCGGCTTCCTGCAACTCGTCGTCGGGCGGCGCGGCCAATCGCACCAGGTCGCGATCGTTTACCACCGGCGCGAAGTGCAATAGGAAACTGCGCTCATCATCGTTCAGGGGCGTTCCAGGCAGCGGATGCATGATCCGTCCGTCGGCAGCCAAGATGAAAATCTGTTGCACGCGCGGTTCACGGCGCTGCCTAGCCCGCAAACGGTCGGCATCGAGCGGAAGTTCGGTGGCCAACGCCGAGAATTCCCGCTGGCGATCGGCGAAGTACCCGGCGATCAGACCGTCGGTGTCGGCGAGTTGCTGGCGAAAGATTTCCTGAAACCGCTGGCGAATCTGCGCTCGTTCGTCGCGCGCCAGCCGCCACCCCAACACCGCCAGCAAGGCCAGCGGCACGGCGGTCATGAACAAGAGCAGCAACAGTTGACGACGAGCCACGCGCGCCTCGTGAATGGAACAATCGTGTGAAGCGCTATTGTCATGCCTGCGTCAAACGCGTCAATGCAAATTGGCCGGGCCAGCGCGGAAACGAGAAACGGCCGCCCGAAGCGAGCGCGCTCCGGGAACGACCGCCTCGTTCCTTGTGTCCTGATCCGCGCCAATCGGCCGCGAACCTCAATACTTCTGTTGGTTCTGATCCTTAAACTGGAGTCGCCGCATCTGCTTGCGATTGAAGAACCAGTTCTTGTCGTCCAAGTTTTTCGCTTGGTCCATGTTGCTGCTGCAGCGGAATTGCAAGATCTCGGATTCCAGCAAACTGGCGTTGTCGCCCAGGAATGCACTGTTTTGTATTAATAATTGCCGCGCACCTTCAATGTCTCCTTTGTCGCGCAGCTGCGTTGCCAGCACGTTGGTACGATTGGCGACCTGCAACACCGCTTGCTCCATCACGTCGCGATTGATCGATTTCTCGGCATCCGCGACGTCGTCGGTGAAGTTCACGCTGACTTCGCTCGACAACCGGTCGGTGGTGTTGGTCTGCATGTTGGCATAGGACACCTCCACGGCGGCCACCTTCAATCTCTCCTCCGGTTTGCCCGCCGGGACTTCGACTTCCAGCAGTACGTACTTCTCCTGTTCGCTGTAAATCTGATTCATCCCCGTAATCACCGACTGCCCGTTGATCTCCGCATCGTCATTCAGAACGCGGACCGGACGGATGCCGTCGGCGCAGTCGATTTTGATCGCCACTTCCTGGGCCACGACCGACAGTACGTCGTCGAATTCGTAGTTGAAGATCTTCACCAGATCAGCGGCGTCTTCAATGAAGATATGGTTTCCGTCGCTGTTCTGAGCAAGTTGCACCATCAGGTCTTCGTTGTAGTTCAACCCCAGACCCATCGTGCTCACAGCAATTCCCTCCTTGCCCAGCGAGCGGCCCAAAGCGCCCAATTCACTGGGCGAATCGGGACCGACGTTCGCCAATCCGTCGGACAACAAGATGATGCGATTGACCTTCTCGCGGTCCAGGAACTTCCGCAGCTCCGCAGCTCCTTTGCTGACTCCGGCGAACAGCGCGGTCGAGCCGCCGGCGTTGATCGATTCGATCGTCTCGATGATCGCCTGCTTGTCGGTCAATTTTGTCGCCGGCACGACCACGTGCACCGTCGAGTCATAGGTGATCACTGACACGATATCGTCCTCGCGCAGCCGCCCGATCGCGCTGATGGCCGCTTCCTGGGCCTTCTTGATTTTTTCCCTTTTCATCGATCCCGACTTATCCAACACCAGCGCCACGTTGACGGGGGGCCGTTTCTTGTCCGTTTGAAACTTGAATCCGGTCAGCCCCACTTTGAGATAGGCGGTTTGTTTCTTCCCGGCGACCAACGTCGGTTGCGCCATCGAGACGTCAAGCTTGACCTGCCCTGCGTGGGCCGTTGAACATATGAGAGTCGCGGCCGCGACTATGGCGGCCAGCATGCGAGTGCACATGGACATGACGAGAGCTCCTGTGTGAAGTGATGCGTGTCGTTCCCATTCCCGGCCGCCTCTTCCCTCCCGCGGTCGGGCCATGCACGTATTATTTGCGATTTCCTCAAGGAGGTGGTCTGATCGCTGTCAAAAGTTTGTAACAAATCTGTAACGAGATAAATGATTGACCTCGGTTGCGCCCGGCATCACCATTGATTACCATAAATGCGGTGCACCGCGGACCTTCGATCGTTTTTAACTCTTGGCCAACGAGACGCCGTGAACAAAACACAACCACAAGGTGTCCTGCCCGTTTTTCAGACGCCGTTTCA
>CALFYU010000202.1 GCA_937952455.1 uncultured Planctomycetaceae bacterium | reverse complement strand
GATTTTGTTGGTCACTCCGGCGTGCAACACGGACAGGCAGCCAGCCGCCAGCAGCCGGGCGCGGTCTTCGGCGTCGTCTAGCTTGGATACGACAATGACCTCCGGCGGTTCCGGCAGTGCGTTGATCGCCCCCAGGATTTCCTGCTCGGAGTTGGCCAGTACCGACCGGCTGGCGACGACGAGGTCGTAACTCTCGCGGCCCAACTCGCGAATCAGCGGCTCGGCTTCCGCCGGAGCGCGTCGGACGACGACGTCGTCATCCTTCATAAGCCGCCGCAGTCGGCGCTCAAAGGCCGGCGGCTCGGCGGCCAGAAGTAGTCGGAGAAGCATTTTTGATGGAAAACCTCAGAAATCGGAAGAATATCTCCGAATTTTCGGAGTTAGAAACTCCATTTTATCGCACACTGCGTCCGCCTGGCCAGACAAATTTCGGACGAGGCGCAACGATTTATGTGTGTACTGGGGCGATTTCCTCGTCGCTGGGCCACCGCGGCATTCTGGCACGACAATTGCAAGTTCGCGGGCTTTGTGCGGTGCGCTTTTTGACCGATGCCGAAAAAGGGGGAGCGCCACAATCATGCCGAGGTTAGAAATTCCAGTTCAATGCGTTCCAACTCTCTCAATTCCTATTGGTCGCCGGAGACCGCTCAACGGGCGATCATTGTCTCCGGTTGTTTGGGGATGGCCTATACGCAACTGACGATGTCGCCGGCGACGATCGCCTATGCGCAATCGTTGGGGGCGACCGGGCTGCACATCGGCATTCTCGGCGCACTGCCGGTGGCCATGTTGTTCATGCAATTCCTGGCAGCGATTGCCGCCAACCATCTGCGCTATCGGCGTCGCACCTGGGTGAGTGTCTCGGTGTTGCAGCGGCTGATTCTGGTGCCGGTGGTCTGCGGGCCGCTGTTGTTTCCGGAAGTTAGTGATGCCGTTTGGATCTGGGGTTTCGTCCTCTCGACGGCCGCCAACCATGCCATGCTGCACTTCTGTACGCCGCTGTGGCTCTCCTGGATGGGGGACTATTTGCCGCATCAGGGGCTCAACCGCTATTGGGGCATCCGCCACCGCTGGGCGCAATGGGCCGGTGCGGCGTCGCTGCTGGGCGGGGCCGTGTTCGTCTGGTTTAGCGGCTGGTCGATCGTTTGGGCGTTCGCGCTACTGGTGATCACCGGGGCGGTTTTTGGCATCGCAGACGTTCTGACGTTTCTCAAAATCGACGAACCGCCGATTCACCACATGCCCGAGCCGCGGTTGTGGAAGACGCTCTCGGCGCCGTTTCGGGTGCGACAATTTCGAAGTTTTATCGGTTACTCCTGCTTCTGGCACTTCGCCGCCATGACCGGCGCGCCGTTTATCAGTATGTACCTGCTGTCGGTCGTGGGCATGGACCTGTTCCAATTGCTGATGCTCTGGACCTGCTCGTGGGTGGGCGGGGCCTTGCTGGCGCGAAGATTCGGGAGTCTGGCTGAGACCAGCGGGAATCGTCCGGTGCTGATTTTGTGTACGCTGTTTAAGCCGTTGAACATGATTGCGCTGCTGCTGGTCCCGCACGAACCGTCGGTGGCCTTCTGGCTGCTGGTCCCGGTTTTCATGGTTGATGCCTTGTTAAATGCCGGGATCGCGATTGCCACGAACGGCTTTTTGCTCAAGAACTCTCCCAGCCAGAATCGGACGACGTTCATCGCCGCGGGAACCGCCGTATCGGGGCTTGTCGGCGGGGCCGCCTCGATCATGGCCGGCGCGGTCCTGGCGGCGCTCGACGGCTGGAGCATTGATTTGGGCGGGTTTACGGCCAACGGCTTTCACTTGCTGTTTGCCACCAGTCTCTTGCTGCGGATCGTGGCGGTGTTCGTGGCGCGGCGGATCCATGAACCACAATCGCACGGAACGGCGATTGTGATTACCGATCTATTGGGCGTGACGCCGCTGCGGATGCTGCGGCTGCCGATGGCGATTTTCCAGGCTGGGCAGCTCAACCATGCGCCTCAGCCGAAACCGCCCGCGAGACGTCCGCTGCGGCGCCCGGTCATTGTGGCGGAGGAGGCGGCATAAAGGCGAACGACGAATTGGCGCTGGTGCGCGTTGCAGGCATTCAGATTGCAAAGAGTCGAGTTTTCGGCGGCCACGTGGCGCGTCGCGGCCGGGCATCAGAGCAGGGGGAGGAAAACTAAACCCGCTGCGCCGTTGTTGACGATCATTGTTTTAGATGACGCGGAATAGGGACTATCACCGGAGTTTCCAGGAGCTCAGCCACTTTGGCTGGCACAGGCCGACACAAAAAAATGTCAGCTTGAACTTGATTCAGAGGGGCCAGAACCGCAATAATCCGTCGCCGTTTCAAAAACGGCAATTTGCTGCGCCTGCGCTCTCTGCCGAGAGCCGCGACCACCACGCCCCGGCATGTCGAATTGCCGTCTCGTGGCCGGTCAATGAGGCGGGGCAGCAAAAAAAATCGAAACTCGTCGCTCGCCGAATTGGTCGGCGAGAATTTCTCGTTCGATGCCCTACGGCAGAGTTTTTTTGGAGGGTTTATGAGTTGTATAAAGGCCGACATCTTCTCATCGATTGTCAGGGCGTCCCGCGGGACGTTTGTCTGAACGACCAGCTCATTTTAGAGTCAATGGCCCGTGCCGCCACGCGCGCCGGCGCCACGGTCATCTCACAAGTCCGATATCATTTCGGACACAATTCGCCGCCCGGCTTCACGGCGATGGTTCTTTTGGACGAAAGCCACTGCTCCGCACATTGCTATGCGGACCTCGGTTTGATTGCCCTGGATGTGTTTACCTGCGGCAGCACCGATCCCAACGATATCCTGCGCTATATGCGCGAGGAAGTCGATCTCGGTGAAGTGACCACCGTGCAAATGCCTCGATTTTCGATGCCGCTGGCACACGTGGAACTTGAAGATCCGCCGGAATCCGACGACGATACCTGTGGCCCCTTGGTATTACAGGAAAGTCTAGGATTCGTCGCGAAATGAACCGACGCCATCTGCATGACGGCCGCGCTGACGGTCTGTCCCCCTTGGAAAGTTTGGATCTCTCCAGCGTGACATCGTTCGCCGATCTGCTGCGGGCGATGTCACGCACGGCGTTTGCCGGCCGCAATTTGGGCGAGGCATTCGACGTGCTGCTGGAGATGGTCCGCAATCCGGACTGCGGCATTGTCCTGACCTTATCGGGGGCGATGACGGTCGCCAAACAGGGAACGATCATCTGTGATCTGATCGACCGCGGATATTTGCGGGCCGTCGTCGCCACGGGCGCCCTCATTGCGCACGGTTTAACAGAATCGATCGGTCTGGTGCACTACCGGTGCCAGCCGACCGCTTCCGACGAAGAGTTGTACGAAAAAGGGTACAACCGGATTTACGACACGCTGGAGATGGAGACGAACCTCAACGACGTCGAGAAACTGGTTCGTTCCGTCCTCAAGTCGGAGCGACCTGACGACGGCGTCTGGTCGTCCGCCCGGTTTTGCCGCGCGGTGGGGAAACGGCTCTCGGAGATGAACGAGGGCCGCGGCATTCTCCGCAGTGCCTACGAACAGGGTGTGCCGGTGTTTATCCCGGCCTTCACCGACAGCGAAATCGGGCTGGATTTTTCCACCTGGGCGATGTCAGAACACATCGCCGCCCGCACCACCGACGCCAAGTCATTGGACCCCAACGAGGTGCTGCAGACGGTTCCGCCCTATAACCCGTTTCTCGATTTGCAGGAATACGCCCGGCTGGCCGGCGCGGCCGAGACGCTGGGTATCATTACGGTTGGCGGCGGTGTTCCCCGGAATTGGGCGCAGCAGGTTGCCCCGTATTATGAAATCTCCAACGCCCGGCTGGGCACGCAGTGGAGACAGCCGCGCTTTCAATACGGTGTGCGTCTGTGCCCCGAGCCGGTCCATTGGGGCGGACTTTCGGGCTGCACCTATTCTGAAGGGGTCAGTTGGGGCAAATTTGTCTCGCCGCAGGACGGAGGACGGTATGCCGAAGTTTATGCCGACGCGACCGTGGTGTTGCCGCTGCTTATGAAAGCGGTCTTCGAAGAACTGGACGCGGCCGAGTAATTCGGAGAATGCGAACACGGCCATCCTGTAACCGTCGCTGCACCTGCTGCAAATGAGGATCCCATTCCGCGACCGGCGTTTTGAGATGGCAAAATTCTCCCCCAACCCCAGACTCCGCCGGGGGGAGCGTGGCACCAGCGAATACGCTCCTGCCGAAATGCTCAAAATCTCCGGTTGCCGTATTCGACTCAAAAGCATAGGCTTCGCCGCACTCTTTTGAGTTACGCCCGCTTCCGATTTGAGATTACTCGTTCGGAGTCGGCATGCGGGTATTGGAAATGGATTTCTGAAAGACATCTCAGGACGGATCATGCAAGAGACCTCGCAACGGCATCATTTGACCAACGAAGAGTATGCTAACTTTGTGACGCACGGCGGCGGGCTGTTGTTTGCCCTGTTGGGGGCGGGGATCCTGGTCCATGCGGTCTCTGACAATGTAGACCATGCACTCCGTTTGGGATGTTGGATCTATGCGGCGGCATTGGTGGCCGTCTATGCGGCGTCGACCCTGTCGCATACGTTTGCCCACCCGGTGCGGCGGCATTTTTTCCGCAGTCTGGACCAAGGGGTGATCTACCTGTTTATCGCCGGCAACTTTACCCCGTTTGCCATCGCCTACCTGCACGGAGAATTGCTCTGGATTCTCACTGCCGTGATGTGGGCCGGGGCGTTGGTGGGGTTTTGTTCCAAGGTCTTTTGGGGCCACCGCGTGAATCGCACCGCCGTGACGCATTATTTGGCGTTGGGCTGGCTGCCCGTCGTGGCGATCGAGCCAATTCTCCGCGTGCTGCCTGCGGGCGGCGTGTGGTTGTGCATCGCTGGGGGCGTCTGTTATACGGTCGGCACGATTGTGTTGACGTTCGACACCAAAGTCCGCTACTTTCACGCTCTGTGGCATTTGCTGGTGATCGCGGGCAGTTTTTTCCATTTTCTGGTCGTGATGGAGTACGTGATCCCCACCCACACGTGATCGCCTCACGTTGCCAGGCGAACTGTGCGAATTTTCATTGCGAATCGCGTAGAACACAACGCAATCGCCAGCTGTATTTCTTGCAGCCCGCGCAACATTCTGCCATAATGCGATTTGCCGGAACCGGCGGCGAAGCGGTTGGTCCAAATCCCAACGCTTCGCTTTGCATCCGGCCGCCGTCCCTGTCATCCAAAGGCGACTCAAAAGTAAGCACCCCTAGCTCAATTGGATAGAGCACCGGTCTACGGAACCGGAGGTTAAAGGTTCGAATCCTTTGGGGTGTATTTCTTTTTTCCCTTGTGCGGTGGGCGCGCTCACGGCGATTCTTTCTGGGGAAGCCATTGGGGCAGCCATGGGAAAAGCAGCTTTCCCGCCGCTTTCCAGAGCTATGCACGTCCATCGCCACTTCGGGCGTCCCATGTCTGGGCGGGCGGACGGCGGACGTCTTTCTCCGGCCAGGCGAATGACCCAACTGCCGCGCGATTGACGTGCGGCTCGCTTCAGGCCGGCCGCTTCCAGTCGCCTTCTCCTTGCCGGGAAACGCTTCCCCGACGTTTCCGTATTCACCTCCCACCGCGCGGAAAATATTGGAGGCCGTGCGTCGCGAATGCGACACGATCCAACGCGCCTCTTCAATTAAAGGAAGCCGCCATGACCAACGACGCGACCTATCAAGCAGTCGGTGCCGGGGAAACGACCGGACGGTGGATTGTCACGTTTCGCCAAGATGCGACGGAGGAGGGGGTCAAACTTCTCACAAGAAAAGCCGGTGTCCGAAGTCTGGTCCGCTCCCGTGACTTTGACGACAAGGCGGTTAACGTCGAGGACGTGGAGTCCGACGGGGGAGCCGTCTTTGAGGAAATTGGCGTCGCCGTCATGAGCCTTGAGCCCGATGCCAAGGATGAAATTACCGCTGCAGCGACGGAGGATTCGGCCATCGAATCGGTTGAGCCGGAACGCGTGTTGTACGCACTTGAGGATGATTCCCTGGCGTACCTGCGGGGCTATTGGCAGGGCTTGCGCGGGTATTATGACGCCCTGGTGGCCGAAGCAGGCGAACAAGCCCCAGCCGTGGCGGAACGGCGTTGCTATGACGACGATGACGAGTCGACCTGGGGACTTAAGGCGACCAACGTCCTGGCATCGAAATATTCCGGCCGCGGGATCAGCGTCGCCGTATTGGATACCGGGTTGGATCTGCAGCATCCTGATTTCACGGGGCGGAGCGTGACGCATCGCTCGTTCATTAGCGGGGAAGTCGTGGACGACAAGAACGGACACGGGACGCATTGTATCGGGAAGGCCTGCGGTCCCCGCACGCCGGCTTCGGTGCGGGGCTACGGTGTTGCGTACGATGCCCGGATCTTCGCCGGCAAGGTTCTCAGCAACGGGGGGAGCGGCAACGACGGGGGGATACTGGCTGGGATCAATTGGGCGGTCAGCAACGGTTGCCAGATCATCTCGATGTCGTTGGGGGCACCCGTTCGTCAGCCGTCTCACGCGTACGAGCGTGTCGGCGAACGCGCCTTGGAAGCCGGTTCGCTCATCATTGCTGCCGCCGGAAACAACCGACAGATTTATCCTCCTCATGGCTTCGTCGGTCGGCCGGCGAATAGCAGGTCGATCATGGCGGTGGCGGCGCTGGATCGTTGCCTGCAGATTGCCGACTTCTCCGCCAGGAGTTCGCCGTATTCGGGCGGAGAGGTGGATATTGCCGGCCCGGGAGTGAACGTCTTTTCGGCGTGGCCGTTGGATGTTGCTCCGCGCGGATATCGAAGCATCAGCGGCACGAGCATGGCCACGCCGCATGTGTCGGGGATTGCGGCGCTGTTTGCCGAGGCGTATCGGGCACGCGGCTTTCAGTTGTGGCAATTACTGACTTCGCACGCGCGGCGACTGCCGTTGCCCTCCGTCGACGTGGGGTCGGGACTGGTGATTGCACCTTAGCGCTTCTACCACGAGCGCTTGCGAGATTCCGCTTGTCCGTCACTTCTCTTCCTATGAGGGACCTTAAATAGCCGCGGCCTGATTGGCTCGTACGATCCGCAGGCCGGCGTTATGCAGAGAAACTACAATCATCAAGAATGGAGCACAATATGACCACAAACTTTCATCTCGAACTGTACCCGCTTGCCGCGGAATCGATGGACGCAGTTCACGCCACGGCTGAAGAAACCCACGAACATCAGGCGATCGCGGAATGGCGAAGCGCGGCTGAAGGTGTCGCCGTCGCGACTTACTATTACAACAATGTCCCCGTGTTCAATCCCTTCCAGCTTCTAAACGACAGCAATAATAACCCGATTTGGGTCATTGAAGCCATTTACACATTCTCAGATGTCGCTTGGCGCTACTCGCACAACGGCGAAATTATAAACGACTTTTGCGGCAAGCATGGACAGGTCGACTCGTCGTTTACCTGCGCGCGTGCCAACGTTTTTCAACTCGTCCCGGCACTTCGTGAGAGAGGCGGCGCGAACGTCTGCTTTGTGAACAATGGTTGCTATAACCCTGGTCGAATTAATTATGGCATCGGCGGCCGTCTCATGGTCATTCCAAACGATAGACGGGGGACTTACGGCGACAACAGCGGTTCGTTTGACGTGAAAGTAACTGTCGTCAGGCCACTGCCATGAATCGACACCCTTTGCTGCCCGATTTCGTGCGCAAACGCGGTCGGTTCGTTGCGGTGTTTCGGATTACCTTGCCACGAACGAGTTTTCATCGCAATGACAGCATGTCGGAGCGAGATGGCACCGTCGACTAAGTTGTTACACCCGACGGTGTTCGAGGAGATGATGTCGACGTTCCAGTCCCGCCGCCTCCCGTTGACGCTGAGACTCCGGTGAGCATCGACGTGGCCGGCGGCGTCCTGTTTTTCAATTGAGGCCCGACATGTCCCGCCATAAAAAACTCGCCTATCTCAGAGGACAGCGCGACGGTATCGCGGCGTTGTACCGGTCGCTCAATGGCGAGTCGACGGCCGCCGCAATCAAAAGGGCGGACGAACCGGTCGAAGATACGGAGTTTGCCACCTGGGGGCTGCAGGTCACTGGTGTCCTCACATCCCCCTACAGCGGTCGGGGTGTGCGGGTCGCGGTCTTGGGGACCGGGATGGACCTGCAGCATCCCGACTTCGCGGGGCGACGGATCGAGGGCCGGTCGTTTATCGCTGGCGAAACGGTACAAAGCCGTTTCGGCTACACGACGCACCTCATCGGAACGGCCTGTGGCCCGCGGGAGCCGGTCCGCGGACGGCGCTATGGAATTGCCTGGGGTGCGGAAATCTTTGTCGGCAAGGTCCTGTCCGACGCGGGATCCGGCACCGACTCCGCAGTTTTGGCCGGCATGAATTGGGCTTTGCACCAGGGGTGCCAGGTGATCTTGTTGTACGTTGGCTCTGACCGACCTCCGTTGCCGATCTACGAACGGATTGCCCGCCAATGTCTCGATCAAGGGGCGCTCTTGATTGCCGCCGCGGGACAGGGGGCGCAGCGCCCCGTCAGTTTCGGGAGTGTTGCCAGTCCAGCCAATTGCCGGTCCGTCATGGCTGTCGGCGGGGTGGACCAGCGGCTGCGAATGGCGTCGTTTTCCCCCCGCAGCGGCTCATTTGCCGGGGGCGAGATCGATCTGGTGGGACCGGCCATTCGGGTCTACTCCGCCTTTTCTGCGCCGCGACTTTACGAATACGCTTCGGGGACGAGTCGCGCCGCCGCTCACGTCGCGGGAATCGCCGCATTGTGGATTGAAGCGACCGGAGTCACGGGACACGGGTTGTGGCAGACCCTTTCGGCCCACGCGCAACGGCTCCCGCTGCCTTCTGTCGACGTGGGGGCTGGTCTGGTACGGGCACCGCAATGACTCGGCGGATGAGACGATCCGAGAACCACCGTATTCCGCGCACGGTGGAGGTGTGATAAAATTGGGGCTTGAAGACGGTTGATTCACTCGTTTCTGAGCGGGGGAAATCTCAATGTCGGCATCCAACAAGAAATCGGTCGTCATCGTCGTCGACGACAAAAAGAATGATATCAAGGAAGTCGCCAAGGATTGTCGGGCCGCCGGGTTGGATGTCCGCGACCTGCTGGAGTTTTTGGGGCAGATCACCGGTGAAATTGAACCCGAAAAGGCGGACAGCCTGCGCCAAGTGCGCGGGGTGCTGAGCGTCGAGGAGTCGCACGACTATCAACTTCCGCCGCCGGATTCGGAGATTCAATAGGCGCGGTTCGAGAACGAGAGTCCGAGCGTCGCTCGGCGGAAGTTGACGTGGTTTCGCCGGGCGAGGGGGCTCCGCCGGGGCGGAGAACCGGTGACCATCTCTTGCCGTGCTTGCAACGTCCGTGGACTGATGTCCCTTCCGTCATTGCGCGCAGTTGGCAGGCATTGTGTCCGGCTGAAACAGGTGCGCGTCTGCGCGTGAAGTCGATTGGGGCGGGGTCCCTATTTTCGTTTTAGCTACTTGGCTGTAGGGGTTTGCACTATCGGCGTATCAGGGATTCTAAAAAAATTACCTCCGCGTCCTCGTTAGGATGCAGGGCTAGGAAGGGTTGCCCCGGTTCAGCCAACTGCAACTCGCCCGTCCCGGCGCGATCCAAGTTGCATTCTTCTCAAAACGTCGCGCCGACCTTGCATCTCTCAGGACGTCGTCGTCGACATCGCCCTGCTGAGGTTGCAACAGGGATGACTCACTTTCACCTCGAATTCCGAGCGAATCGCCAAGAATTTTGTTGCAATCTGAGACAAGGAATATGACAATCGGTACACGTATCAATTCGCGGTCGGTTTCCGACGTCTGCCTAACCCTCTTCATATCTCTCAAGATGTAAAGGAGTCGCCCCATCCTGCATCGGTGACGTCCTGCGCTCGGACCCGGACGATTGTCCGAACATCAGTTTTGCTTGCACGGTCGTGTTTTTTTGTGTCTTTCATATTTTCCTTTTCAAAGGAATCATCGCATGAAGACGGCCAAGTCATTGCACGTTCGGTCTGGGCGAAATGGTTTTACATTGATTGAGTTGCTGGTGGTCATTGCCATCATTGCAATTCTAATTGCTCTTCTGCTGCCGGCTGTGCAGCAGGCACGCGAGGCCGCTAGGCGGACTCAGTGCAGGAACATCCTGAAGCAGTATGCACTTGCCTGCCACAATTTTCACGATGTCTACCTCGCTTTCCCGTACGGCATGCTGCGGGATCAAAATCAGAATGCCACGGAAACCGCCAACGGTTGTGAGCAGTTCGCGTCACCCTTCCCGGAATACGCGAATCTGAATCCGACTCCGATTCCCAACTCGCCCCGCCGCTGGGGCTGGCAGCATGAAGTACTGCCGTACATGGAACAATCAAACCTGTTTGTACGTTGGGACAAAACCAATTTTAACCTCAATCGCAAGCCATGGGTCAACGGGGCGTATGATCCCGCGGGGGTGGACTTCACCGGCGATCACTTCTTAAAACAGGCACCGCCGTACCTGATCTGCCCGACTAACTCCGTGGGAACATTGAGTGTGGCAACCACTCCCGCGAATTCCGGGCGGTACGCCATTACGAGCTATTTGGCGTGTGCCGGTTTCCGCAGCTATCCGCGCTGCAACGGCTGTACCGCCGCTCGGCCGGGGCTGTGCTTCCATCCGACTTTCAATCCGAAGGAACTGGGTGGCCTGTTCCACCAAAACAAGCGGTACCGGATCCGGGATGCCAGTGACGGGACGTCGAACACGATGCTGATCGGTGAACGTCACATTTTCGACAAAGTCTTCGACGCGCGTAGCGGCGACTTCATGGCGGACTGGGGTTGGACGTGGTTCGCCGCCCAGGCGGACTGTTTCTTCGGCACCAGCGTGCCGATTAACTTCCGGTTGCCGGAAACGTACCCG